>NZ_JAXBME010000011.1 GCF_033963835.1 Cytobacillus sp. IB215665 | reverse complement strand
TAAGAATGTTTTTTTCATATTGTTATTCCTCCTCGTTGTTTATCTTACATATCCACTATAACATCTGTTTTTTGTCATATTTCTGGTTCCAATTCCCAATATAAATGAAAGAATAGTTAAAAAACTGATAAAACATTGAGAGGTAAAGGCTGAGCGACAAGTATAAAGGTTTACATGCATATGTTGAAATACCATATAAATCCATAAAAGAATAATATTACATGGATAAAACTATTGACAATTTTTTTGATTGCACTTTTTGTTACATCTATATTACGATTAGATACACAGCAGAAAAAAACTTGTTACTTCGTAAACTTACTGTAGTTTAGCTTGTGATATTGTATGATTAACTTTTATTTTGACGTGACAAACTGCCCTTACATAACATATTAGCATGTAACAAAAAGGAGGTTTGCACGATATATGCAGTATCAGCAAATGGGCACTACACAAGCTCAGGATATCGCTAATTATCAGCAACTTTTTATGCAACATGCCGCACTAGCAGAGCATTACACACGTCAGATGATGGCTTTTGCAAGTAATTCTAGTTCTTACTATAGATATGCTGAGCTAGTTTATTTTCATAAATCAAGAGCGATTAGATACAAAGGGTTATTCTCTGCTACACCGTTTATACAATAGAAATAATCAGGTGGAAAACATTCTCCACCTGATTATAACGGTTTATAAGTTATTGAATATTATTTACATAACATATAGAAACCAAAGGAGTGAAATAAGTGGATTCAGTTATTTTCAAAGAATTTACGTTAAACAATGGTATTAAAATTAAAAATCGATTTTTCAAAGGTGCAATGAGTGAGGCTCTTGCAAATAAGCATCATCAACCTACTGAAGCAATTTATCGTTTATATGAAACGTGGGCGCGTGGTGGTACGGGAATAGTTGTGACTGGTAATGTCATGGTGGATAAAAAGGCATTAGGTGAACCGAGAAATGTCGTTGTTGAAGATGAAAGTATATTACCTTTTTTAGAAAAATGGGCAGAAAAAGGAACAATAAATGATACACACTTATGGATGCAATTGAATCATCCTGGCAAACAAGCTCCAAAAGGTATTGTAAAAGAAACAGTTGCTCCATCCGCGATACCTTTGCATGAAAGTTTAAGTAGGTTTTTTCCACACCCTAGAGAAATTACAAGCTCGGAGATTTATGATTTAATTCGAAGGTTTGGTAACAGTGCTAAACTCGCAAAAAAAGCAGGGTTTACTGGTGTGCAAATTCACGGAGCACACGGATATCTTATTAGTCAATTTCTATCTCCAAGACATAATCAACGTAATGATGAATGGGGAGGAGACATTAATGGTAGAATGAAATTTTTGATAGAAATATATAGAGAAATACGAAATCAAACTGGATCGTTTCCGATAAGTGTGAAGATGAACTCTGCTGATTTTATGAAAGCAGGTTTTACTGAGGAAGAAGCGATATATGTCGCTAAACAGTTAGAAAAAGAAGGAGTAGATTTATTAGAGATTTCAGGAGGTTCATATGAAAATCCTCAAATGACAGGTAGAAGTGTGAAGGAGAGTACAAAAGTTAGAGAAGCGTATTTTCTTGATTTTGCTGAAAAGCTTAGAAAAACAGTACATATGCCATTATGTGTTACAGGTGGATTCCGGTCAACAATTGGAATGGAAAATGCAATACAATCTAATGCAACAGATTTTATTGGAATTGCTCGTCCACTAGCAATTTATCCAGACCTTCCACATTTAATTGCAAACAAAAGTCTTCAAGAAGTCGTCTTATCTCAAAAGAAAATCGGGGTGAGAAGCATTGATAATAAAGCACCCTTTGAAATGATATGGTATTCACAGCAAATGAAGAGGTTAGGGCAAGGGAAGAAGGTTAAACATAGTCATCCCGTCTGGCTTTCACTACTTCAGGCGGTGTTGAAAAATGGCAAGGAAGCTATACAACAACAAAGAATAAAATAACAGTTTCTTTAACTTTGTTGTTAATGTTCTTAAATTTCAGCGTTCTTTAAAAATTTTTGTCCTATACTATAGTGCTTTTTCTCACTTACAGTTTGTATAGTATTTAAAAAAGAAAAGATGTTCAAATATGTTAGCTCTTTCGTGTTTAGCTGTTATTACGAAATTAACACTTATAACGATGACAGCTTATTTATATGTATTAATACGAAAACAACAAATAAAAAGAACCATCTCTATTTTTATCTGGAGACTGGTTCTTATGCTTGTGCTTATAAACTAAGTCTTTCTTCGTTTTCGTTTTCCGTGTTCTCATATCAGCAAATACAAAGGGGCTCCTGTTTTCTTCAGGGTTCCTTCTTCCTTCTCTTATTGCTTTCAGCCGAATCTTTTTTGCTTTAGATTGTGCCAAAATAATCACTCCTTTAAGAATATTTGTTCTTTATTATAGAGTAAAATAGAGAAGAGCTCAATACTTTACTCTAACTATATATTAGTTTTTTTCTTAGAGAAAAGTGTTTTTTATTTCATTATTCTTTTTCGTTTACTGTGTTGCTATTGTATTAAAATATTTATGAAGAGGGGAATCAACAAAAGACCCAATAATGATTAAATTGATGGAAAAGGGATTCCAAACTTTTTAGAAACCTAAGAATAATGGAATTAACATTAGTTTGGGGGTGAGAAAACTACCATGTGACTTAGAAACCACAAACCATATGTACTATAATGGTTAATAAGTCTTTAACATTTATTCTTACAACAGGGGGTTTGAAGGTGGTTCATATACACCTTAACACAACATGAAAATACTAAGAGCATTTGGGATATTAATCTTTTTTATTTTCGTAATTCTTTACATAATCATTCGTTTAGGTATGGAAAGTAGTACCTTTTTTCAAATCGTAACGGATATATTACTGTCTGTTGCTGTACTATTAACCGTAATGTCCATGTTTCTTAAAACAAGAAAGAAATGAACTCGTTATTGTAATTTTGCTCATTAATTGTAGACTATTGTATGATGTTGAATAAAAAGCTTATCAAAGAAATGAAGATTTAAAAGTGAACAAATGTAATTAGTACATAATATGGAAGACTGTATGGTGTTGTCATACTTACCGTCTTCTTTTTTTCTTTATTATGAAATTATACTGTTCACTATTTTTCGTACGGAATAATTGCGTATAAATGAAGTATTCTTGGCGATTTTTGCTCATTTTAAAAAATGAGTGCAATAGCAACAAAAGTAAAAAAAGATTTATGGTCATCATAAAGTTAGAATTAAATTTAGAAAGAGTCTATGTTGTTTTATTGCATATTTTCTATGCACAGTTTGTATATATGAAATATGGGCGGTAAAACTTTGTTTAGTACCTTGCATTATTCAATACTGTATATTATCATTAAGTTGTGGTAAATATTAGAAAATATAGGTAGTAAATTTGCAATAACTTGAAGGAAAGCAAAATAGGAGGTGCATATAGTGAATGTACAATTTAAAAAAGGGGTCTTAGAATTATGCGTCTTACTTTTAATATCAAAAAAAGATCAATATGGCTATGAACTTGCTCAAAATATATCGAATAAAATTCAAATGGCAGAGGGAACTTTATACCCATTACTTAGAAGGCTAACGAAGGACGAATATGTTTCAACTTATTTAGCAGAATCGACGGAAGGACCACCAAGAAAGTATTATTCATTAACAACTAAAGGAAGCGACTATATGACTATTCTAGTTGAAGAATGGCAGCAATTTTCGAAGGCGGTCAATTTATTTATAGAGGAGGGATTAAATCATGAGTAAACAAGAATTTTTAACTAAGCTTGAGCGATTGTTAAGGCGTGTACCAGAACATGAACGAAAAGAAATGTTATATGACTATATAGAGCATTTTGAAGTAGGGCTAGATAATGGAAAGAGTGAAGAGGAGTTGATAAATGAACTCGGTGACCCAGAACAGATTGCGCGTGATCTTTTGACAGTCTACCGTGTTGAGCTAGCCGAAAAAGATAAGTCAGTTTCAAATATGATGAACGCAATTTTTGCTACAACAAGTCTTAGTTTTATTAATATTGTATTTGTATTGGGTCCTGTATTAGGTTTATTAGGTGTATATATTGCGTTATGTGGAGTTGCTATTGCGCTAACACTTTCGCCAGTTTTACTCATAGTATCGTTACTATTTAATGGTGCAGTAGGGAGTTTAGCTGTTAACTTCTTTGTGGCAATCACGTTATGTAGCTTAGGTTTATTAATGGGGATAGGTATGATAAAGGTCGGAAAGTATCTATATAATATTATTCTCCGCTACATTAAATTTAACATTCATATTATAAAAGGAGGTCAGACAGTATGAAAAAACTGTTACTTGGGTTACTAGTAGTATTTCTTATAGGAATTGTTGGAACAGTTGTTTCAGTTAATACAACAGGAGGCCTATCATTTAATACGGTAACATTACATGATAAAAAAGTAGTTCAGAATGAAGAGATAGAAAAAATTGAAATAGATTTTACATCAACTGATATAGAAGTTTTACCTTCTGACGATGATCGCTTTACTATTGAGGTGAATGGTAAAGTAAGTGAAAAGCTGAAAGATAAATTTCAATTAGAAGTAGAAGAAAAAGATGATTTGCTGAAGGTAAAGTTTAAAAATCCAGATACTTATTTTCATATTGGTATATCTATAGTGGATACTACTGTATCAGTATTTTTGCCTACAAAGTTATATGAATCAGTTACAGTACACACAGCGTCAGGTGATATTGAAGCTGAACAAATAAAGGCTTCTCAATTTAATGTATCAGCAGCATCGGGAGATATTGAAATAGGTGGCATAGAAGCTGATCGAATCTTTGTAACAACTGCATCTGGAGATATTACAGTAGATGATCAGCAAGCTGTTCATTCATCATTTAAGGCATCATCTGGTGATATGATTTTAACTAATGTGATAGGTGATGTTAAAGCACATAATGCATCTGGAGATATTTCTATATTTAATGATCAATCTTCTGGTAACATTACCGCAGATGCTTCAAGTGGT
The DNA here is from genome assembly GCF_033963835.1 of Cytobacillus sp. IB215665. Lineage (NCBI taxonomy): Bacteria > Bacillati > Bacillota > Bacilli > Caryophanales > Bacillaceae > Cytobacillus > Cytobacillus sp. IB215665. The sequence goes on along the minus strand of NZ_JAXBME010000011.1, from coordinate 185,489 downwards.
GATGTAGATATTAAATTTGTAAAGTCCCCGTCATCTCTATACATTAATTTTAGAAGTAGTTCAGGTGATGGAATAGTTGAGCTAGATGGTGTGAGCTATGACGAAAAATCTGATGATCGGATAATTGGCACGATTGGATCTGGGGATCATGAATTAATTGTTGATATTTCTTCTGGTGATTTCACACTCCGGTAGTTCTTATGATATTCGTTTAATTTTGTCCGTCGACCGATAAACAATCTGAATTGACCGATAAACTAAAAGATTTGACACATAAATGCAGAAAATTAATCTATAAACTAAAGGATTTGAGCTGTAAACACTTTTAGTTGATCAATTTCGTAGTAATGTATGACCTCCACCACTATAACGCAGTGGGGGTCATACCCCTTTAGCACCCAAAAATTTGTTGCAACATAGGGTCTACCTCTAGAAATTGCAAGGCTTGCTGCCGATACTCTTCATCATGCAAATATGTATATCGATTCGGTTTAATTGTTGGAGCGATTTCAATGGCTTGTCGGTATTCATCTTTATGTAAGTGTAAGGTTTTTATATATTCAAAAAAGCCAGTTCTAGTAAATACTTTCATCATTCGTTCTGCACGATGACATTGTACATTAGCCATAATATATGTAGCGAGGCCTACTTGAATCCCATGCATTTGTGGTTCAGTGGATATTTTATCAAGTGCATGAGATATAAGATGTTCTGAACCACTAATAGGAGAACTATTGCCACTTATCGCTGTTGAAATTCCACCCATAGTCAAGGAACTAATTAATTCCTTTAAAAAAATGGGGTTACTTATTTCATTCATCGGGGTCCGTATAAAGCTATTTACAGCTTTTTTACTAAGCATTGATGCAAAAGCGCTAACAGAACTCACCCCATGGTTTTCTTCAAATTCCCAATCATACAATGCAGTGATATTTGACATTAAGTCACCGATACCTGCTAAAATGAATCGCTTAGGCACTTGTTCTATAATTTGCAAATCAGCAATAATACCATAAGGGACTTTTGCGGGTACCGTTGTTTTCTTGCCATTAACCTCGATAGAACAATTACTGCTTGCAAATCCATCATTGGACGCTGAGGTAGGTATACTTATAAATGGTACTCTTCTAGAAAAAGCAATATATTTTCCATAATCAATGATTGTTCCACCGCCCATTGCCAAAACGACTTCATAACGTTCCATCTCAAAGGCAGTTTTGATAAGTGCTTGTATATGCAAATTACTTGTTAACAGTTTCATATCTAACTTCAACGTTGTAATCGATTGTTGAATGGTATCTTTATATGTATGGTAAGTAAAATCATCGAAAAGAATAACCCCATTTGTAAAACCATGCTTCTGTAAAATTTGTTCTAGATGTAGCGAAGCCCCTTGCCGTATTTCCAAAATAGCTGGGATAGGTATAGAAGTCACAGGATTGATCATTGAGATATCATTCCTTTATTCACCAAATACTGTTCAATTTCTGTAAATGCTTCTACAGCAACATATGATAATTTCTTTTCACTTAATAAATCCTGTAGGCCATTCTTTGCAAAAGTGATATCTGCGTGTGCAGCAGGATGGGAATCCGGTTCACTATCTCCTGCGAAAAACACAAGGTCATATTGTTCTTTTAACTCTTGAATTACTTTTGCTTTATCAATACCGTACCGTTCAGAGTAATGTCTATGTTCTGGTTCAATATTTAAATGCACATTTCTATCTTGATAAAATCCTTTATTAGAAAGCACTTCTACGTCAGATACATGATATTTCTGTAAAATATGTTTTATGTAATAGTCAGTTCCTGCACTTAAAATATAAAAATCACCACCGTTTTGTTGAACATGTTCGATGAATGTAGGTACGTATTCATCAATCGGAATAGCAAGAATATCATCAATGATTTGTTGTTCTTCTTGATGGATGGATGTAAATACTGTTGATAAGAAATCAATATCCTTTATATCTCCAGCCTTCCATTGCTTCCGTAGCTCTTCACCATGTGTAAAATATTTTTCGATGACGATATAATAAAAGTCTTTTTTCGAAATTGTACCATCGAAATCGGAAACAAATGCCCATTTTTTCATTATTATTACCCCCATTTGTTCATGTCTTTTTTGTTGTTTTCGAATGAATAAATTATTGGCTTCACTATAGTATTCTCTATGATTTGCTATGATATATCATCATAACATAATTCATGCTTGGATAATGAAGCGTTTGGATTTCTCAGAAAAAATATAGTAAACTACTAATATTATTGTAGTTTACTATCCGGTTTAATCTGTTCGTTTTTGAAAAAATCGATAGCTCCATATTAGACCAATAAAAAATAAGATTAATACTATATACGCTGGTAACAGGTGTATAAAAGTCGTATAGCCGATCGCTATATGTATTGAAATCCCAGTTATAAAAGCTGGGATGCCACCAATGAACAAAGTCCACCATACCCATTTGTTACCTTGTTGAAATCCCCATAAAGATACCGTTAACACTAACAACCCGACACTAAATAAAGCACTGCCAAAACCAGCACGATCGTGGGCGATTACAGGGGTTAACCGCTCATTAAACATTTGAATAACTTCAGGTGGCATGCAAATATACAATAAATCTGTCGCTACAAATACCGATGTAACACCAATATAAGAAATAATAACTCCCCCAAGTACAAATGAAAATCCTAACATTACAAAAGCAAGTTGGCCAAATAAACTTTGCTTCCATATTTTATGGTTTTTTGTATTCGTAGAAGTAGGGGTATTAGTAAGTCCTTTCGTTTTTAAAAATCCTAACACGTAAAAGGGTAAAAGTAGTAGCCAAAACAGCAGATGAAGCCAATCAAAATAACCATACCCTATAAATAAAAAGATGCCGAGAAATCCTGTTATAGCTGCTAGATCAATCGCTTGTTTTGCCCATAGCAACCCCTTTTTAACACCGTATGAAGCTAAATTCATATAAACAATGCCACCTGAAATCATTGTTCCAGCAAGCGTCATTCGGTCGTGAGACATAAATAACAGAATTCGTTCATTAAAAATCCAAATTGATTCCTTGTTCATTCGTAAGAACTGTTCATCATATGGCAACAGAACAGACGTCAAGCTAATAATAAGAGCGATTATACCACCTATGAAAATAAATAAACCGAACAACCAATAATATTTCCAACCTAATTCGGGTGTTATTTTTTCTTGTCTAGTTGTTAATACAGCTTCATTTATCCGCTTCGTTAAGCCTGGACCTGCGAAAACATAACCATTAGATAGCATGATTAAATCTGCACCAGCTTCTAAAAGCAATAAGGCGTCATTAGGCTCTTTAACCCCTCCAACCGTAATAATAGGTTTTGTGAACTCACTTGTTTTCAAGTATCCTATTTTTTTTATCAGATCGTCTGTAATATTTGTAGTTAACCAATCCTCATCTAATACAATACCATCGAAAGTCTCAAAGAAGTCGAGCGTGTGATCATTGAGAGATTGAATTGGTGTTGCGACGTAAATGGGTTTAGTCGTAGAGAAAATGTTCTCATTGATCGCCATGTCTGCTTGAATGATAAAAACATCAGCTAGCTCATCTAATTCTGACATCAACGTGTTAAGTTCTTGTTCATTTCCAACTAAACGCATTAATAGTTTCTGTTGTGGCTTTAGTTTATGTAATTTTCGTTTTGTTGCCTCAAGTCCAATGGATTCGAAGTCATTAGAAAATGTAATATCCTCTTCCTGAAAGTTTACTACTGGGGGAGTTCCTTTCTTTGAGGCTATCGTGATAGGCCCAATCTCAAGAAAGCTAAACCCCAAGTTGGAAAAGGCTTTTGTCCCAGAAAGCATAGGGTCTATTTTTCCAGATAAGCCAACAGTGTGATTGAAGTGAATATTGCTAACTTCTGTCGTAAGTAGGGGTGAGGATTCTTCTCTTCCCAAAAAGTTTATAATATGGTGTCCACCTGGGAGTGAAGCAACCATGTTCATACTTTTATGAATAAACTCACGAGAGGTGGTGGACGACAGGTGTTTTATTACAGGTTTAAATATTTGATGATAAGACCAATCTGGCATCACTTCAACCCCCAATTTATGTTCCTTATTTAATTTTACCACCTCAATAGGGGAAAGTGTTCCATAGAATGAAGTTAACAGAAAAGAAATGAGATTGTATATTATAAAATTATTATGTAAACAACGAATTTAAAATATTTAATCAATTATTTTATGAATATAGATAAGAAAAGAAACGTCTATTTTTTTCTTATAAATTGTTGCTAGTCGTTTTTAGTATAATCACGCACACATGCTCCGTTCTTGAGATCTTTTCAACTGAACAACGATGACTAACATATAAAACCGCTTTATTGGTAGTAATTTGGGACAATTGATAACCAAATATCCATAAATAATCTATGTTATCATAAAGGTATACTATAAAAATATTATGTAAACAAATATAAGTTGTCGTGTTATTATTTCTTAATAGCAAACGTAACTGCACAATAACATGTTAGACTATTTTTTAAGTTTTTTTCGTAATGCTGAAATGCTAATTAATAATAGAAGCAAAATTGGGAGTAAGAATGCGATAATGAATTCAGCCGAACGAAGAAAATAAATCCACTTTTCTAATTCAACTTGTGTATCTACTACAATTGTGCATAAAAAAGAAACGAGCAATAAGCATATGATCGAAACCCTTGGAGAAATTTTAGGTATTGCATGTTGGAGTAATTGGTCGGCTCCCCAAAAAAATACAATAATCGTAATGAGTACTTCAAATAAAAATAAATGGATAACAATCCCTTCAACTCGCGCTATAAAAGGAAACTCAATATACTCAAACATCGTTAATAACGGATACGTTTCATTTGATAATTGTCCATAGCTAAAGAAACCAAATGAAATCAGACACGTTATAGAATAGATGAAAGTAAGTAATAATTGGGAAAATAAAACTGGCTTAAAAGCTCCTTTTATTTTTGCGAAATAGGGTATTAAAAATAATGACATTTCAATACCCAAGAAATGCAATGCAACTTGATTACCTTTTTTTAATAATTCTTTCTCTCCTTCAAAAAGAAAGGGTGTCAATCTTGTTAGTCTAAATTCTCCTAGATTGTATCCCAATACGAAAACAATTAAAATTGTTATAAAAAAAACAACCGTAGCTTTTGCAATATGGTATATACCACTCCTAACGAGCCAGTAGGTGATAAATAAAACCATAATTACAAATAATGATGCTGGCATTGTCGGATAATATTGCATACCTATTATTAATTGAAAGTTTTTAGCTATTAAAATGCTAAGTGAACTATAAATTAATGCAATAATAATATAAAATGGCTTTACTAAGAAATTTGGTAAATGACTATTAAAAATCTGGAAGATCGATTTACCTTTACTATAATGAAATACAAGCCCTATTAATAAAATATTCACAATGAAAATCATTGATACTATACTTATTCCGATCCAGCCATTCGTTCCAAAAGCTTCTGCTGTAACACGAGGTAAACTAAAAATACCTACACTAATTTGGGTCATGTAGATAAGGATTGCAACTTGATAAGGAAAAAGTTTTTCTTGCATGATTGTTCTCCTATGTTTTGTAACAGGAAATATTTATTATTTATGTATAGTATTAACTTAAGAGGTAGAAGATATGTATTTTTATACAAAGATTATGAAAGCAACTAATAAAAGGACTAATATAAGTGTCTTTTCTGACTTATATAGTCCTTTTTATTTGTATGATTATGATTAATAATCAACTTAAATTTTTAATGATTCTATTGAGTGATTGTATAACGTGTGTGTAATGCTCATCAATATAGTGCCTATGGGATGCTGTGAAGTTTTTCGTTCGAGAAGGTTGAGGCAGCTCACCTCCTATTAAACAAAACCATTGCAATCATATATATCTTTTTATTTGTGTAATTTAGCAAAAGCATTGTACATCAATAATTAGGCAAATGATCTATCATTCATTAAGTAGAGCGATTGCTTTTTTCTTCGTTTCGCTTTGGATATGTGCATAAATTTGAGTTGTTGCCACAGATTCATGTCCTAATAAATTTTGAATCGTTAATACATCAACCCCTTGCTGAGCTAGCTCTGTTGCAAAACTATGTCGGAGTTTATGTGCAGTAATATGTTTGTATGTCAAAAATGGCAGGTGTTCCTTTGCTCTAATTAGATGCCGATTGATCATCTTTTGTACTGCACTAACTGAAATTCCGAGTTTTAGTTTTTTCCATTTAAAATCATAACCGACAAAGAGTGGATCATTTGGTTTTTTGGGACGAATGTCTTCATCAAGCTTATGTAGATACAATTGTATATTGTTAAGTGTGTCGTCTGATAAGGGGACACTTCTTTGTTTACTACCTTTACCGATGACTGTAATTTCCTTCCGATGCCATGAAATACTATGTACTTGTAAGCTACATAATTCTGAAATCCGTAGTCCTGTCATCATCATTAAGTGAATGATTGTAATGTCTCTATATTTAAATAACTGTTGATAAGATTTCTCTCTGTTTGATTTATAATTATCTTCGTTATTGATAAATGTTAATAATTCACTACATTCCTGTTTTGTTAAGAATACCGGCTCAGAACGTCCTACTTTAGGTCTTTCGATCCCTTCAATTGGGTTACTTATAATTACATCTTGTTGCTGCAAATAAGAGAAGACAGATTTTAACGCTGATAATTTTCTATTAATTGTTTTTGGATTATTTTTTTTTTCAATCGCAAGATAACGAACGTAATTTCTAACGCCTGAGGGCTCCAAAGCTATAAAATCATCCAACGTAATGTCATTCATATTAAGCTCAATACTCGCTTTTTCGATCACGTACTCGAAGAAAAACTTAAAGTCGTAAATGTAGCGTTGAATGGTATTTGTTGAATAGTTTAAAGAAATTCTACTTATTAAATATGCCTGTATAAATTGAGGCATGTTAGAAAAATAGTGATAGTTTTTTTCGACATCACTATAGTCATTGTTAATTGCTAAAGTTTGTAGTTCATCTGATTGATTAATTTTATGAAAGATTGACATAATCGTTCACCCTTAACTATGAGTCTTAATATTCGAATATATAGTTCTGTGAAATATATGTTTCATGGAACTATTATATAGAAAGAATATTCAAACGTCCATACTTTACGTTTCAAATACATAAATTCCATTAAAAAGGGTATATTTTAGCTGTAAGAGGTTTTCGCTCGCTTTAGACGTATAGTATTATAATTGGTTTTTAGTAATCTTATATCCAAATCTGAAAGGTCGTTTTTTTCGAAGGAAAAGCATTGTCACAAATTAGACAAATTATATGTGATTCAAATCACAAGGAGACGTCTTAGTTTTTACTATAATTACATTGTAAACGATAATAACAACTTGACTAGGAGAGATAGAAGATGCTAGATCAAAAAACAATCGAAATTATTAAATCAACAGTTCCAGTACTTGAAGAGCATGGTGAAGCTATTACAACTAGATTTTATGAATTAATGTTTGGCAATCATCCTGAATTATTGAATATTTTTAATCACGCTAACCAAAAACAAGGTAGACAACAAAAAGCATTAGCTAGTGCAGTATATAATGCGGCAAAATATATTGATAATTTAGAAGCCATTATTCCTGTGGTGAAGCAAATTGGCCATAAACATCGAAGTTTAGGAATTACAGCGGAACAATATCCGATTGTAGGAAAGCATTTGTTATTAGCTATTAAAGATGTGTTAGGTGATGCTGCGACTGACGAAATAATGAATGCATGGGAAACAGCATACGGTGTGATTGCAGATGCGTTTATTTCAGTTGAAGCAGATATGTATCAAGAAGCTGAACAAAGCCATGGTGGTTGGAAAGATTTTAGGAAGTTTATTGTAGATAGAAAAGTTAAGGAAAGTGATGTTATCACATCTTTCTATTTAAAACCAGAAGATAAACAAGCTATTTCTAGTTTTATACCAGGTCAATACATTAGCGTAAAATGTAGTATTGAAGGTGAAGAATACACTCATATTCGCCAGTATAGTTTATCAGATGCTCCAAATAAAGGGTATTACCGTATAAGTGTTAAAAGAGAAACTGGGCAGGGCGACATTCCTGACGGTAAAATTTCTAATTATCTTCATGATGTCGTACAAGAAGGAGATATATTAAGTCTTAGTGCCCCAGCTGGTGATTTCGTACTTAATACTGACCAACAAAGTGATGTTGTCTTATTAAGTGGAGGGGTAGGAATTACACCAATGGTAAGTATGCTTAATACGATCGCGGATACTCAACCTGAACGTAAAGTTACTTTTATCCATGCAGCTATTAACGGAAATGTTCATGCGATGAAAGATGAGGTAAGTGCTGTTACGACAAAAAATGAACATATTTCAGCGTATTATAGCTACAATGCTCCAACGGTAGATGATATAACTAATAATGCCTTTGATCATGAAGGTTTCATTACACTAGATTGGTTACAACAAATAGTTCATAACACAAACGCTGATTTTTATTTCTGTGGTCCTCTTCCATTTATGAAAACAGTGTATCAGTTACTAAAAGAAATAGGTGTACCACAGGATAAAATTCATTATGAATTCTTCGGCCCTGCGAGTGATTTGGAAGGATAATGTTTCAACTAGAAGAAGCTTTGAGAGGTAAGTTGAATGGTTTACTCCTCATGATCATAGCCGCCGATATTAATAAAAATAACAAAAATAACCGCCTACTTAGCAGGTGGTTATTTTGTTATGGAAGCACAGTAGCGAGACCAGGTGTGTAAGATAGATTCCATTGTTTTCAAGATCGTTATTTTCAGCTCCAAAAACAACAATCAAATGCTACAAAGCCTCGTATAAAAAAATAGCACATAGTTATAGCAGAGATATGTAGTTTGTTTAAACTACTGGTTTGGCGAACTATAGTTTAATAATCCTTAGTAAGCTAATTTGGTGTGATGGATATATATACGGCTTTTTTCGGAAACTATGTTAATATGGTCACCAAATTAGCATAGTAAAAGGGGGTTAATACATTTAACGTCGTTCTTTAATGAGAAAATGCTACGGTCCTTAGTTGTGTACGTTTCTACTACTTGATTCTGAAAACAACAATTAATTCGCTAAAATCCATAATCTACTACAACGGCGAGTTCGTTTACATAAGGTATATCTTTAAAAACTAAAATAAGTTTAGGTTATTTAATCCACGGTTAGAACTTAATTAGGTGTAAGAAATACAAAGATGGGATGAATATGAGATGAAAATATTGATTGTAGAAGATGATAAAACAATTGCCTCAGGACTTGAATATTCTTTGCAAGAAGAAAACTATGCTACAATTCTTTGTCATGATGTTGCATGTGCGAAAAAGGTGGTCACAAATCAATTAGACGAATTAGCGTTATGTTTGTTTGATTTATCTCTGCCTGATGGCAGCGGGTATGATTTATGCCGTATCGTAAAAAAACAAGCTGATGTTCCTGTGATCTTTTTAACTGCGGTTGATGATGAAGTTAATGTAGTAATGGGTCTAGATATGGGGGCAGATGATTATATAACTAAGCCATTTCGTATTCGTGAGCTTCTTTCAAGGATCAGATCAGTTTTACGAAGATACGAAAAGCAGACACAGACAAAATCTGTCATTACAATAGAAAAGGTTCAAATTAATACAAATGAGGGAAAAGTGTATAAAAATGGGGTGGAAATTGCCTTGACAGCTTTAGAATATCGTCTCTTACTTATCTTCGCTAACCATATCGGTCAAGTTCTTTCAAGAAATCAGCTATTGGAACAGATTTGGGATGTTGCTGGGGATTTTGTAAATGATAACACTCTAACCGTTTATATTAAGAGGCTACGTGAAAAGCTAGAGGATCATCCCCAAAAACCGACGATTATTAAAACTATTCGTGGGTTAGGGTATAGGGTTGGTGAGTAGTTTGTTACGTCATAAAGAGATACAATTGTTTTTATTTATCATGTGTTTGATTAGTCTTTGTGCAACGACCCTTGCAGCTTTGTTATCAATTCGTGCAATGGTACTTATTTTCATATGTTCAGTATTGTTAGTTGCTAGCAACCTCATTTTTACACGCAGGAGATACCAAGAAATAGAAACGCTCTCTCATTATTTACGCCGAATTAGCTCAGGTGATTACACTCTTGACGTCCGTGATAATGAAGAAGGTGAGTTAAGTATACTAAAGAACAATATTTATAAGGTAACATCGATGCTATCGGAGCATAAATCTCTATTGCAACAAGATAAAAGCAAGCTAACTGATGCAATTTCAGATATTTCCCACCAGCTTAAAACCCCACTCACCTCAATGATGGTAATGACAGATTTGTTAAGTGATAATGAGCTACCAACAGCAAAAAGAAATGAATTCACTCATAATCTACGTATTCAAATTGAGCGTATTGAATGGCTTGTTTCCTCATTATTAAAGATATCTAAAATCGATGCAGGGACGGTTCAATTCAAAAAAGATAGAATAAACGTGAAAAAGCTAATCCAAAAATCATTAGATCCTGTTTTGATTCCGGTGGATATTAAAGAACAACAATTATCAATTAATGGTGAAGGTACAACCTCTTTTATTGGTGATCTTAACTGGACAGCCGAAGCAATTATAAATATATTAAAAAATTGTGTGGAACACACTCCTGACGGTGGTGCAATCACCATTTCTTTTTCAGAAAATACGCTGTTTACTGAACTTATCATTGCTGACAATGGTAAAGGGATTCCAAAGGAAGATATACCTTATATTTTTAAACGGTTTTATAAAGGAAAAAATGCGAATACCGATAGTATAGGTATTGGTCTAGCCATAGCTTACAGTATAATTACTAGTCAAAACGGTGATATCGAAGTTCAGAGTAAAGTAGGAGAAGGGACACGCTTTCTGATTAAGTTTTATAAACAAGTTATATAATATCAGTAGGTGACTAAATTGTCATTTTAGAGTCATTGCATAGTCATTTTAGACAGTTATATTAAAAGTACGTCGACTTCTTGGAGGTTCTACCATTGGAAATTTTAAAAATAGATAATCTGTCTAAAATATACGGTAAAGGTGACACGGCAGTTAAAGCACTTGACCATGTTTCTTTTTCAATTAATAAAGGTGAATTTGTTGCAATTATTGGACCGTCTGGATCTGGGAAGTCAACACTGCTCCATATGCTTGGAGGTGTCGACAGACCTTCAAGCGGGAAAGTACTAGTCGATAACACCGATATTTACCAGCTAAACGAGACTCAATTAGCTGTTTTTCGACGAAGACAAATAGGCTTAATTTATCAATTTTACAATTTAATACCGATATTAACCGTTGAAGAAAATATTACGTTGCCATTATTACTTGATGGACATAAAGTAGATAACAAGCTACTTTATGAGATAGTTACGACGATAGGACTAAATAACCGCTTAGGTTATTTACCTAATCAACTTTCAGGTGGACAACAGCAACGAATATCGATCGGAAGAGCATTAATTAGTAATCCAAGCATTATGTTGGCGGATGAGCCGACAGGTAACTTGGATAGCAAGAACAGCAATGAAGTAATAAATTTATTAAAATTGTTTAATAAAAAATATAACCAAACATTGATCGTCATTACACATGATGAAAAAATTGCTTTGCAAGCAGATCGAATTATATCTATTGAAGATGGAAGAGTTGTCAAAAACGAGGTAATTCGTCCATGAATATTATTAACAAACTAACCCTCAGGCATTTGAAGAAAAATAAAAAGCGTACGATCGTAACCATTATTGGGATCGTTATTTCTGTTGCAATGGTGACGGCTGCAGCGACGCTTACGACATCATTTATAAGTGCCCTGCAAGAAAATGCGATGGAACAAACTGGGGAGTGGCATGTTGTCTACAATGATGTTAATAAAGATCAGATTGAAAGTATTAAACAGGATGAAAATATAAAGGCAATGTCACTTGCTAATGATGTTGGGGCTGCTCTTTTAGAAGGAGAACAAAACAGGAGTAAGCCTTATTTATTTGTAAAAGAATACAATGAGCAGGCATATAACCAATTTCCGTTTCAATTACTTGCTGGAAGATTTCCGAAAGCAGATAATGAAGTCGTTATTTCTAAAGATCTCGTAACAAATAGTGGTGGAAAATATGAAATTGGTGATCATTTTACAATAGAAGTTGGAGAACGATTTGTAATTGATGAGAGTGGTGAAGAACCACTAGACCAAATGGTACCATTACAAAGGACAGATGGAGTTAACATTGAAACATTAAAAAATACACAATTAAAAACTTATACAATTGTTGGGGAGATTGAAAGTCCGTCGTGGGATACAACATTATCTACACCTGGATATATGATTATAAGCTATTTAGATGAGAAATCACTTATAACAAACAAAGAAGTTGATGCATATATCGTTCTAAATAAAGTCAGTCAATCTTTATATGATACCTCAAGTTCTTTAGCTATAAAAAATAATATCAAAGCTGATAAGATCCAATACAATACTCACTTGTTGAATTATTATGGAGTGACAGGCAAAGGAAACTTAAGAATGACAATCTTTGCTTCAGAAATCATTATTATAACGGTTATTGTAGTTGGCTCGGTAGCCTTAATTTATAATGCCTTTACGATAAGTATTGCTGAACGTGCTCGATATTTAGGAATGTTAAGCAGTGTTGGTGCAACAAAGATTCAAAAACGTAATTCTGTTTTGTTCGAGGCAGCAATTGTCGGCTTCATTAGCATTCCGATAGGTATGATTACAGGGGTAATAGGTGTAATTATTACGCTCTCAATTATTAACACATATATACAACAATCTTTAAATATAGGTGAGAAACTATTAACGCTAACCGTTACGCCAGTGTCAATGTTGGTTGCAATTGGTGTTTCACTAATTACAATCTTCATATCATGTTATTTACCAGCTCGGAAAGCTTCAAAAGTTTCAGCTATTGATGCCATACGCCAAACTCAAGATGTCAAGCTAACAGGTAAAGAAATTAAGACATCAAAAATTGTTCGGAATTTGTTTGGAATTCAAGCTGAAATCGGTTTGAAAAATGTAAAAAGAAATAAAAAAAGATACGACATAACGATCTTTTCTTTTGTGGTGAGTATTATCCTTTTTATAACGGTTTCTTTTTTTACCGATAATTTACAAAAATCGATAGAACTATCACAAAGGAACGTTAATTATGATATTCAAGTAACAAATATAAATGAAGATACAACAATGTTAAAGTCTCTATCTACGCTAGATAATGTGACGAGTGCTAGTATTGTAAAGACAATGCATCTATACTCATGGATTGATGATAATATCGTACCTGATGATTCAGAAAAATGGATTGGTCCAACAAATAAAAAAGAAGGTGGAAAAATCCTCTATAGAGTAGACTTAAATGTACTAGATGAAGATAGCTTTATTGAATATGCTAAATCAATTAATGTAGATCCCGAAAAGTTGAAGAATTCTGATCAGCTTAAAGTGATATTGATAGATACATTTAAACACCTAGATGAAAAGACTCAACAAGTAATTGAAGAAAAATCTATTTATGTACAACCTGATATGAAAATAGGTTTAATTGACAAAGTTTTTGGAACAGGTAAACAAGCAGGAGAAACATTTATAAATTCTGTGCAAATAGCAGCCGTCACTGACCAATATCCAATGGGAGATATTACGATAGATTTCCTTGAATTTGAAATCGTCATGCCAGAAAGCTTAGTGGAACAACTGTTTCCTAGTAGTTATGTTCAAGATTTTTTTACGGATCTGTACTTAACATCTTCCGATCCAATGACAACATACACTGAAATCGAAGAGCTAAATGATGCCAATTTCTCTATTTATAGTTCTCATGTAGAACAAAAGCAAAACAAACAGCTGATGTTATTAATTAAAGCATTTTCCTATGGATTTACAATACTCATAACAGTGATATCAGTTGCAAATATATTTAATACGATTTCTACTAGTATTGCTTTACGCAAAAGAGAGTTTGCAATGCTAAAATCAATTGGTATGACCTCTAAAGAGTTTAACAAAATGATAAATTATGAAAGTATCTTTTACGGGATAAAGTCCTTGTTATATGGCTTACCAATTAGTATAGTAATCATTTATGCCATTCATCGGGCCATGATGAATACAAGCAAACTTGATTTTACGATACCTTGGATGGATATGATGTTTGTTATTATTGCTATATTTTTAATAGTAGTTGGAGCAATGCTGTATTCCAGTGCTAAAGTAAAAAAAGAAAACATTATTGATGCATTAAAAATGGAAAATATATAGGTTGTGAAGGTAGTCTTGGGAAATCATCTTCCTTAGACTACTTTGTTATATAGATCGAAAATTATCATTGAAAACATACGTAGGTGTTTTTAATAACGGTTTCAAATGTGGGTAGGGTCATATTAATGAATGTCATACAAAACTAATACGATATAACATTTGATTAGCACACGTAGCAAATTTATGCTGTCTAATTTACGTAAAGATACCAATGGTTTCGAAAAGTGCCAATTATAATTTATTTTACAATGGAAAGAAGAAAAATTGCTTTAGACATTTTACGTAAACTGTATTTCTATTCATTTAAATTTAAGCAGATAGATAATTGTTTCATTATTTTAACAAGATTTAAACAAAAACCAATAACAGTAATTTTATCGCGTTTATTTTGTTAGTATGAAAAACACTAGAACAGAATTATCTAGATGTACAACATAGATGATAAAGTCATTGAATATTTAAAATATTTTTACAATGTGTATGGATTCATATACACATAACTAATAAGCTGTTATTACTGTCCATATCTAAATACAATTATTTATCCTTCAAATAAATTGCTGTTTGTATAACACATATGTATATGAGCACGATATCCAATTTGTACATTGACTTCAGGTTCGTTTATACACATTTGCCTTGGCACATATCTTGCAAAATACATACGTAAGAGCGTGGAACAATTGTAATCTTTCAATGGCAACACACACAGAAGGTTGCAATATAGGTTATCGGTAATGAAATCCGTGACTCAAGGCTCACGCAATAATAAGAGGAGGGGAAATTATGAAAAAGAGAACAAGTTGGTTAATGGTCATGTTAACAGTAGTATTGGCAGTCGTACTTGGTCTTGCTGGTTGTAATAGTGAAGGAGCTTCACAGACATCCGACTCATCATCACAAAAAAGTAACGAAAATAGTAGTGATAATAACAATAAGGAAGCTGAAGGTACGAATAGTGAACAAGTTTATAACACCATTATGAGTGAGCCTACTTCATTAAGTCCTGTCTATGCTGCCTATACTCAAGATTTACTTCTCTTAAATAACATTCAAGAGGGGCTAATGAGAAAAGGTCAAGATGGCGCTACACTTGAATATGGCTTAGCAGAAAGTCATGATTTTGAAGATAATACCTATACATTTTATTTAAGAGATGCTTCTTGGTCAAATGGTGAGCCTGTAACGGCATATGATTTTGAATTCGGTTGGAAGACAGTAATGGATCCACGCAATGCAGCAGAGTATGGGTATTTGTTTGAAATTACATTAATCACTGGGGCTGCTGATTTGGTTTATATGGAAATTCCTGAAAATGAGGCTGAAGCTGAGTCATCTATACAAACAGCCAAAGACGCTGTAGGTGTCAAAGCACTTGATGATAAAACACTAGAAATTAAAGTGGATGGAGAAAGCCCAGCTTTTCTAGAGTTACTTGCTTTTCCATCGTTAGCACCAATTCAACAACAGTATTTTGAAGAAGTTGGCGGTGTAGATGTGTATGGGACTGAAGCAAGCAACATGCTTTATGCAGGTCCTTTTGTAGTAGAAGAGTGGTCTCACGATGAAGTAGTTGTTTTAGCGAAAAATGAAAAATATTGGGATAAGGATACGGTTCAACTTGATAAAATCAACATGCCATGGATCTCAGATGATAATACAAGAATGCAAATGTATGAGCAAGGTGATATAGATGGTGTAGCTCTCCCTAGTGATTATATTGATCAATATGCAAATAGTGATGAAGCAACGTTGCGTACAAGAGCAAATACGTGGTGGTTTGTATTAAACCAAGAAGGAGAAGGGCTCCAAGGTGAGTATTTAAGAAATGCTAAGTTTCGTGAAGCATTAGCAATTGGCTTTGATCGTGCAGAAATGAGTCAAGTTGCATGGGGAGGAACGCAGGTTCCTGCAGGTGGTATTATTCCTCCAGGTATGGCAGGTTCACAAGCGGGTGTAGATTTCCGCTCAGAATTCACTGAAAATTCTAAGTTGCTTGAATTTGATATTGAAAGAGCCAAACAACTCGTTGAAGAAGCAAAAGCTGAAATTGGAGAAGATGTACCTGAATTTGAGTTAATCGTTTACCAAAGTGATGATTGGGCAAAGACAGGACAATATTTGCAACAAAAATGGGGAGAAATCGGTGTGCCATTTACGATTAAACAAACGGACTCCAAAATAAGAAGAGCATTGATGGATAGTAGAGATTACCATTTAGTAGCAGCAGGATGGACTGCTGATTATGATGAGCCAAGTACGTATTTGGATTTATTTGTTTCAACAGGATCTTTTAACAAAAATGGATATGTAAGTGAAGAATACGATCAAGTACTTGAAGATGTTAGAGCAACGAATGATATTGAAGAGAAATTTAATTTATACGCTGAACTGGAAAGGATTGTTGTGTCAGATTATGCGTATATTCCTCTATCACATGATGGGTTTTATAGTTTAGAAAGAACATATGTAGATGGTATTGTCACTCATGCTGTTGGTCCAAGATCATCATACAAATGGGCATCGATTACAGAAAAGTAAAAGATATAAACTTAACTTCTATTGTTGTTGCTTTAACTTGATACGTATGTACTAATTTAAATTTCTAAATAATCAAGGTATATGTTTTGTGCATATACCTTGATTTAACTTGACTACTCTATTTTTTAAGTCACACCAAGATAGGAGATGGATAAGTATGCTAAAGTTTTTCCTCCGGCGTTTATGTTTTATGATCTTAACTTTGTGGGTAATATGTACTTTATCATTTTTCTTTATGAAAGCAATTCCTGGAACGCCTTTTGAAGAAGAAAAAATTCCACCAGCAGTGCTAGAAAATATGAAAGCCAAGTACGGGTTAGACAAACCGGTACCAGAACAGTATGCAATATATTTGTCAAATGTTGTACAACTTGATTTTGGGGTATCATATAGAATAAAAAATAGAGAAGTAACGACAATTATTGCAGAGAAAATTGGACCTTCTGCGGCAATCGGGTTGCAAGCAGTTGCGATAAGTATCCCATTTGGAATATTACTTGGCATTATTGCTGCGATAAGGAGAAATACATTAATAGATTATTTAGCTGTCGGTATTGCAGTGTTTGGATTCGCAATTCCAAGCTTCGTGGCAGCAGTGTTACTCCAATATGTAATTGCTGGGAAACTAGAATTATTACCTATTGCGCAATTTGAATCATATAAACATACGATACTACCTTCGTTAGCAATTGCGTTAGGCGGTTTTGCATATTACACAAGGATGATGCGTTCGGAGTTACTTGAAGTGTTAGGACAAGACTATATAAAAACAGCTAAATCAAAAGGGTTGTCTCAGCCTCTTGTTCTTATGAGACATGGTATTCGAAACGCGATGATTCCACTCATCACTAGCTTACCGGTTGTAATCATTTTCAGTATGACAGGCTCGTTAGTCGTTGAAGAAATCTTCGCGATTCCAGGTATTGGTAAGGAGTTAGTAACTTCAGTTATAACACGAGATTATACAGTAACGATGGGTTTGACGTTATTTTATGCGATTTTATACATCATTAGTCTATTTATTGTGGACCTATTGTATTCAATTGTTGACCCAAGAATTCGTGTCATAGGGGGGGACTGAATAGTATGAACACAGATCCTATGATCCAAGATAAGAGATTCCAGCCTTTAGACAAGAGTATCTATAAAGCTGACCAAGATAAACAGTATAAAAGTATGTCTTTTTCTCAAGATGTTTGGCGTCGTTTAAAAAAACATAAACCAGCCATGATTTCGTTGTTTTTCCTAGTAGTCATTACTTTTATGGCGTTTGCTGGTCCATATATGAATGAACATGAGGCAGACTACCAAAATTATGACAGCATTAAAATGGAACCAACGATGGAAAATGATTATTGGTTTGGCACAGACACATTAGGTCGGGATATGTGGACCAGGACGTGGGAAGGTGCGAAAATATCTCTACTCATTGGTGTTGTCGCAGCAACATTAGATGTTATTTTTGGCGTTGTCTATGGAGCTATTTCTGGCTACTTTGGAGGAAGAATTGATTTTATCATGATGCGTTTTATAGAAATAATCGTAAGTATACCTAACATCATATTTACTATTTTACTTTTGATGGTCATTGAACGAGGAATATTAGCAATTATTATCGCAATTGCTCTTACAGGTTGGGTGGGGATGGCCCGTCTCATCCGTGGCCAAGTAATGAGCTTAAAAAGTAGAGAATACGTATTAGCAGCGCGTTCTTTAGGATCAAAACCTATGAAACTAATACGTGTACATCTTATTCCTAATATGGTGGGCCCAATGATGGTTAACATGTCTTTTACGATACCAGCAGCTATTTTTGCTGAAGCTGTACTGAGTTTTATTGGCTTAGGTGTACCACTGCCAGATGCGTCTTTAGGTTCCTTAGTTAATGATGGAAGAAAATTACTTCTATTAGAACCTCACTTGTTATTTTTTCCAGCAACGATTATTACTTTGATCATTCTATCGTTTAGTATTTTTGGAGACGGTTTGCGTGATGCAGTAGATCCAAGACTTCGAAAATAAAATAGATACTCTATGTTAATTCAATAAATGTTGTAAATATTAATAGCCTTATAAACAACTATTTTATTCAGCTTAGGGGGGTATAGACTTAATGAAAAAGCTATTAGAAGTAAAAGACTTATACTTTTCTTTTGATACATTTGAAGGTGAAGTTGAGGCAATACGAGGAGTAAGCTTTGAAGTGAAGAAGGGAGAAGTAATCGCCTTAGTAGGTGAATCAGGTTCTGGAAAAAGCGTTACGTCTCAAACAATTGTCGGGTTAAATCCAATGCCTCCAGGGCGCTATAAATCAGGTGAAATACTATTTGAAGGCAGGGATATATCCAAACTAAACGACAAGGAATTGCAAAAAGTACGTGGCGCTGAAATATCAATGATTTTCCAAGACCCTATGACTTCGTTAAACCCAACAATGAAGATTGGGAAACAAATTAGCGAGGGCCTAATAAAGCATCAAGGGTTATCAAAGGAAGCTGCTAAACAGAAAGCTGTTCAAATGCTTAGTTTAGTAGGTATTCCTAATCCTGATAAACTATTAAATAATTACGCACATCAATTTAGTGGCGGTATGAGACAACGTGTCATGATTGCCATTGCATTAGCTTGTAACCCGAAGCTGTTAATTGCAGATGAACCTACAACTGCACTTGATGTAACGATACAAGCTCAAATTATAGATTTAATGAAAGATTTACAAAAAAAGATCGATACATCCATTATTTTAATTACACATGATCTAGGAGTTGTAGCTAATATTGCTCAGAGAGTCATGATTATGTACGCAGGGAAGATTGTTGAACAAGGCTTTTTAGAAGAAATATTTTATAACCCTAGGCACCCTTATACATGGGGATTGTTAAAGTCCGTCCCCCGTTTAGATTCGAGGGAACACGGAAGGTTAGTATCAATTCCTGGTACACCACCACCATTGAATAACCCACCTAACGGCTGTCCATTTGCAGAGCGCTGTGATTACGCCATGAATATTTGTGCTGAAGAATATCCTTATGAAACTACAAAATCAGCAACTCATAAAGTAGCTTGCTGGCTTGAGGATCCAGCGGTTCCTCCGATACATCAACCTATGCAGCTAGGAGGACAAGTATAATGGGAAACGTTAAACCGTTACTAAAAGTGAAGAATTTACACAAAGAGTTTAAAGTCGGGGGAGGCCAGAAACTTAAAGCAGTAAATGACGTATCTTTTACAGTAAATGAAGGTGAAACTTTTGGTTTAGTAGGAGAGTCAGGTTGTGGAAAATCAACAACAGGAAGAACAATATTGCAGTTATATGAAGCTACAAGCGGTGAAATTATTTTTGATGGTGAAGACATCTTAAAAATGGACAAAAAAAGAAAAAGGGCCTTACACAGTGATATTCAAATGATCTTTCAGGATCCATATGCATCTTTAAATCCAAGGTTAACAGTCACTGAGATCATTGCTGAAGGAATGGATGCACAAAAGATGTACAAAAAGAACAAAAAGGCTAAGCTTGCACGAGTATATGAGTTGTTAGAACTGGTTGGCTTAAATAAAAATCATGCAAACAGGTATCCACACGAATTTTCTGGTGGACAGCGCCAGCGTATAGGTATTGCTAGAGCACTAGCAGTACAGCCGAGATTTATTATAGCAGATGAACCAATATCAGCGTTAGATGTATCCATCCAGGCACAGGTTGTTAATTTATTTCAAGAATTACAGGAAAAGCACAAGCTAACTTACTTATTCATTGCTCATGATTTAGCGATGGTCAAACATATATCAGATCGCATTGGTGTCATGTACCTCGGTAAGCTAGTTGAAGTAGCAGAAAGTGTAGAATTGTATGAGGATCCACTTCATCCGTACACACAGGCTCTACTTTCAGCTATACCTATCCCAGATCCAGATATTGAACAAAGTAGGGAACGAATCGTCCTGAAGGGAGACGTGCCAAGTCCTATGAATCCTCCTAGTGGTTGTCATTTTCGCACAAGATGTCCTTATGTCAAAAAAGAATGCGAAGAAAAAAAACCTGAGCTTGTTGAGGTCAAGAAAGGTCATTTTGTTGCTTGTCATTTATATGAATAGCTTGCATAACTTTATTTTGAACAACTAAATGTTTAATACCGATATTTTTTCAAGAGAGCTCTTGTTGTTCAAAACGAGATATTATAGAAAATGATATGCAACTAAACGACAGCTGTATATGAAATTAATAACAACAACTTATGTAGATAGATCACTACTCATTGTAAGAAAGGAAAGATTTTTGTGTATTCTTACAAACATACAAAATACATCTTAAGTATTTTTATATTACTGTTATGTATTGTGTTAAGTTTCTTATTTGTCAATGATAAAGGTTTTATATTTACTCTAACAAACTACACATTTATATTTGGATTACTTATGTTAACACTTTGCACGATTTTTTATTTATTGGAGCGTTGGTTCACTCCTGTTTTTTTGATGAGTTCGGGTAAAGATTTTCGATCGAAAGAAAAACATGCTAAGAGCTTAGTAGATTACAAGGTTGATCCTGATACGATAAAAGAGCAAGAACAGCAACAAATGCAAAAAAATATTCTTAAAAAGGAAATAGTCAACATTCAGTTAACAGTCGCAGTTACCCTACTTACCGTAGCGGTTGTGCTAAATCTTGTTTACTATATGATTCATTAAGGGATATGACGTTATAATGTGGTTGGACTTTCAATGATTTTTCCATATTCTAAATGATTAGTTTCATCCTTGTTAATTTATAAAAACTTACACACGTAGATATGTAAATGAGCATTACAAAAGGGAGTCTTATAGATTGAATTCGAAATCTTATAACTCCCTTTTAATTTATGTCTGGAATGAAGTACTTTTTCCCCATTTATTGTAGTTATCATACTAAGCACAAAACATATATACTCCAACATTTCGTGGCATTTTTTCTTCTATATAGAGATGACTTTTGAGTAAAAACGTATATATAATCTAGTATAGGAAAGATAGTAGCAAAGTTTACGAATAATGCTTTTAAAAAAAGATAATTGAATGCATGGAAAGAACAAAGTTCTTTATAATTAACAAAGTTATGCTTCCAACTTTGTTATATTATTTATCCAATTATTATTTTTATATCGTATCCACAAAAAGATTGCTCTAAATAAGTTATCTAAACCAATTGCAATCCATATCCCCGCAATTCCAAAGCCAAAGTATAATCCTAATAGATAAACACCTAGTGTTCTAATTAACCAGATCCCGATTGCAGTTGTATACATCGGAAATTTAGTATTTTCACCGCCTTGATAAATGCCTGTTAAGATGAGAACAAATGCAAGAACTGGCTGAATAAATGCATCTATTTTCAATGCAAGAGTGATCTGTTGAATAACACTAGTATCTGTTGTAAAAAATGATGCTGCCCATTCTCCAAAGAAGAAGAGTAGTAGACCAAAAATAGTCATAGCAATCGTGCCAATTAGAATTGAATAATTCCCATACCTTTGCGCTCCTGCAAAATCCTTTTCTCCAAGCTTTTGACTGACTAATGTGGTTGCTGCTGTTGCAAATCCATACCCAATCATATAAGAAAATATTTCAATATTTCCTGCAATTTGGTGGGCTGCAAATGTGTTTGTTCCTAGAGCAACAATCATCCCAAAGTAAAGCACTTGACCGACTCTCATAACAAGTCTTTCTCCAGCAGCTGGGGCACCTAATGTAACTAATTGTAGTTGGGACTGTTTATTAATCTTCCAATCTTTTTTCTTAAATGCAAGAATGTTCGATTTTGCTAAGTAGATTGTTAAGCCGATTACGCCAATAAACCTAGAAATGACAGTAGCAAAGGCAGCACCCGCAAGTCCGAAAGAAGGGATAAAGAAAAAACCAAAAATGAGAATATAATCTAATAATATATTTAATAGGTTGATCGTAACACTTATTTTCATTGGTGTTTTTGTATCACCAGTTCCTCGCATAATGCTACTAAGAACAAACATTAGTGATATTAAAATAGAAGGGATGGCTACAATTTGAAAATATGTAACTGCAGCGCTTAACACATCTTGTTCTACACCCATTAGCAGTAATAGAGATTCAGCAAAAAATATCGATATAACACCAAAGAAGATACCAAATAATGCCGCCAAAATAATGGCCTGTTGGCCAATTTGACTCGCTTTTTCCTTGTTATTTGCTCCAATATTTTTTGCTACATATACATTTGTCGCAACCCCTAACGACATAAATACTGCAAAATAAATAGCCAAAATAGCGTTCGTTACACCAACAGCAGATACTTCAATTAAACCAAGCTTTGAAACAAATAACGTATCTACAAATCCAAGTATTGTTTGAAAAAAATTCTCGATAACTGCTGGTAATGCTAGAGCTAAAATCGTGATGATCAAATGTTTTGTTGTTTCAGGTGAATTCTTTTGTTGTTCAATTTGATGCTCCATTTAATTTACCTTCCTCTAACGTATAAATTTGTCAATAGCGTCGTTTAATTTATCCATTACTTTATCATCACCTTCTTTGACAGCTTCGACTACACAGCCCTCAAGGTGGTCCTTTAGTATCAATTTCCCACAATTGTCAAGTGCTGAACGAATAGCAGCTAGTTGAATAAGTAAATCACCGCAATCTCTATCTGATGCAGCCATATCTTTCACAGAACGAACATGTCCTTCAATCCTGGCTAACCGATTCACTATACTTTTGCGATGTTTATGATGGTCTGACATATATATCACCTCACTGAACACTATATCCCCTAGGGGGGGTTATTTGCAAGCCCAAAAATACGATTTTAATCAAATATCTTAGTAGCACAAGATATTTATTGTTTGCTATAAGTTTACTAATTGAAGTGCCCATCAAAAAGAAATGGGTGCATAGTCCACAAAACAGGTAAAATAATTTTTTATATAGAAAGTATTGACATTTTATTTAAAAACATTTAAGTTAGTTACATAAGTAGCTAACCAATGAAGGAAGGAACCATTATGGATCAAAAGTTAAACAGTGAAAAGCCCATTTTTTCTCAAATAGCTGAAAATATTGAATCAAGTATCTTAGATGGGTCTATTAAGGAAGGAGAAAAAGTGCCTTCTACAAATGAGTTTGGCAAATATTATCAAATTAACCCTGCTACAGCATCAAAAGGGATTAATCAGCTTGTGGATCAGAAGATCTTATTTAAAAAAAGGGGAATAGGTATGTTTGTCGCAGATGGTGCTAAAGAAATGATTTTCGAAAAGCGGAAAAAAGATTTTTACAATGATTACATCATTCCATTAAAAGCTGAAGCAAATAAGCTTGGTTTATCTAAGGAAGAACTTTCTATTTTGATTAACAAGGAGGATGAATGATGAAAATTCACACACAAAACCTTAGTCAGAAGTATGGTTCAAAAACGGTATTACACAACCTTAACATAATGCTTGAGGAGGAAAAAATTTATGGACTATTAGGTAGAAATGGAGCAGGGAAAACGACATTTATGCAAATACTTGCAGGTCATATATTACAAAGCAAAGGTAAAATATTTATTAATAACGAACAACCTTTCAATAATCGAAATGTGTTAAAAAATGTTTGCCTAATTAATGAAAGCAATAATTTTAAAAGAAAATTAAAGGTTAAACATGTACTACTCGTAGCATCTAAATTTTATCCAACATGGTCAAAGCAAACAGCTGATCATTTACTACATGTGTTCAATTTAGACCCGAATATGAGTGCTAGATCGTTGTCTAAAGGGATGGAATCTGCATTAGGTATCATCATAGGACTTTCAAGCGGAGCAAAAATTACTATTTTTGATGAACCGTATATCGGTTTAGATGCATCAGCACGATATAAGTTTTATGATCTTTTACTAGACGAGTATAAGAGGAATCCTCGAACGTTTATTTTATCAACCCATCTAATTGATGAAGCGAGTAATTTATTTGAAGAAATTTTGTTAATCCAGGATGGGGAGTTGCTCCTACACAAAACGGCAGATGAATTACAAGAAATGAGTCTTCAAATAAGTGGGAATATACAAGCAGTTAATGAGTATTGTCATGAAAAAAATGTTATTTTTGAGAATGAGATGATAGGAAGAAAAACAGCTATGTTATTTGGTGAAAAATTAAACATACAAGAGGCAAAATTAAAAGGCTTAGATGTAGGGCGGTGCAATATTCAGGAATTAATGGTTCACTTGACAGAAAAAGAAGGGGGACGTTTATATGCATAATGATATTCGAGCAACCTTAAATTATTTCATTTATGATTTTCGCTTCACGATAAGTATCTTTTGGGTTGTGTTGTGTTCAAGTTTAGTAGTACTTTCTGTAGCTTCATTATCTTTAGACTCAATTGTGAGAATAAATACTAGTTTAGCGGTATACATTTATGCTGCTATTGCTGGATTTTCAATTACTAAAGAAATTTTTCCTAATTGTATTAAAATGGGAGCGACACGGAATAACTACATTATAGCAGCTAGTTTTTTCGCTATTCTTTTTGCCATTTTTATGTCGGCAATGAACTTACTCGTATCTTTTATTTTTCAATTAATAACTACTTCGCCGGAACTATCAAATTTAGCGATATTTTACACTTTAGATGCTACAACATTATCATTTACATGGTTCAATCACTTTTTCATTGACTTTGTCATTTGTCTTTTCATCATATCAGTCGGTTTCTTCTCTAGTGCTATATTCTACAGGTTCGGTCTAATTGGTGGATTTGTCAACCTAGCTTTGCTAGGTATATTCATTTTAATACCTAACGTCCGTGATTTATTTATAGATTTTGTTATGAGTATAGAGGGGCGCACGGTAGACTTAAATTTTGGCGCAGTTACGATAGTTGTAATCACATTTATTTTCCTAACATGGATAGTATTAAGAAGAGCTTCATTAGTACAAAGTGTATCAAGATAGATGGTTATGGATAGAAAGGATATTTAAATTACGACTTTACTCCTAGGCTTTGTTGCTATTGATATCAAACTAGTACAATAATAAGTGTTCTTATTAGGTTTTCATCGTATTACTTAAGATAGGTTTTCGTATATATATGTCTTAAGACGAAAACAACAATTGATGCGAAAGCAGCTTTTTTAAAGCGATAAGAGATTTTCTTACCACTAACAACAAGGTTACTTAGATAGGAACATCCTGAGCAAATTAGAATTTGTTACAAAGCACTAATAATGAAGCGATACGATCAATTTAACAATGATCGTATCGTTGAAAGTTATGAAAGACTTATTAATAGGATCTAATCAACCGCAGTAATATGGTAAATGGTTAAAGATTTTGCTTATATAAGTAATAGTTAATAGTACATTCTAGATATAGCAAAAAGTATATTCATTTATCAAATGTGGGATCAAACTGTTTGATTAGGAATATGTCTATAGTTGAGCAATTAGTAGGGATGTGGGTATAATATGATTTTAAATGCGGGTAATCCTCATTAATACTGTATATAACTATATGATATTCTCGTGCTTAATGGTTGGCTCTCAAAAGCCATATTCGTAAACTATACTTAATAATATGAATTCATAAATAAAGTAATTTAATATCCAAGTTAAAGATAGTAACGATTTATGAAAGGAGCCACAACGGCTGAATGTAATATAACAATAGACATATAAAACAGGTAAACCGGTTTGATATGTCGAAACAGCTTATAATCATATCCAGTCAAAAATAAGGCCCTTTTCATAAAATCGTTATAATTATTATTAAATCGCTTAAGCGTTTCTTGCTTTCATTACAAGTGGCGCATGTTTCATCATTGGGAAAGTGCATATTAACAAACAAAATCCTATAAAACCTACAATTGTAAATGTATAAATGACATTTAGTTCAAAAATCCACTCTAATAAAGAAGTGATATTCACAATATTTATTAATATTGTAGCAAGAAGGTTAAATGCGAAAAATATAATTAAGAAATTTCGGTTTCCTAGTCTTCTCCAGCTGACGGTAAGAAAGGCACTTAGTCCAAGTAGTGAAAAACCAACCATCAAATCAATCCACACATATGCTAATATATGATAATTTATTGAATATAACATGCCTGGATGAAAGAAGGATAACTTGTGAACACCTAATTGATTCAATGTGTTCATAAAAAAATAGATAATATTTAAAACTGTAATAAAGCAAATAACCATAATGGAAGCGATAAAGTAGTATGACTTTAAAAACTGTTTTCGAGTACTGCCTAGGCCTATTAAAACTGGGAAGGAATAAACAATTCCAATAGCTGCTATTGTACAAATTGCTCCATATATCGGCCCGAAAAGGGTAGCAGTAAAACTTACTTCAAAAATAACCCCAATCGCTATAAAAATAACAGCTAGCCCTAATGTTATGGCTGAAAATAACAATAACCACCAACGCATATCTTCGTATAACAGCCTGTATGTTCCTTTTACAGCATTCATACATTAACCACCTTCTTAGTCGTAGTCATGTTAATTAAATAGCCTTGTAAAGTAGCTTTTTCAATCAAGAGATTTTGTTCAGAAGCAATTTTTTTCCATTCGTTAGAGTATGGAGCATCAATCATAATTTTAGTTGTAGAGCCTATTTTTGAAGATTCTATGATTTTTGCATGCTTCATCACTTTATGAATATCTTCTTCAGCACCTGATAGGAAAATGCCACGCTCACGCATTTCTTCCATTTGATGATAGAACAATACTTTTCCTTCATGTACGACAACTAGCGATTCACATAAAGGCTGGATTTCTTCAATATGATGAGTGGAGAGTAAAATCAATCGAGGATTGTCTTCATAGCTTTCTAATAATACATCATAAAATTGCTTGCGCTTTACTGCATCTAAACCATTCGTTGGCTCATCTAGAATTGTCACTGTAGCGTTGCTTGCCAAGCCTAGTAAGATTTGTGCCGCGGTTTTCATTCCTTTGGAGAATTTAGTAATTTTCTTTTTTACTGGTAATTCGAATAGATCACACAAAGATTCTGCTAGCTCCTGATCCCAATTTGGATGAAAATATTGCCCGTATTTTAATACATCCTGTACTGTCCAATTCTTACCGAAGGGATGATTTTCTTGTATATAACATATATGTTGCTGTGCAGATAAATTGTTGTATGGATTTTGATCCATTATGGTAATTTCCCCATTATCTGGTCGGTCATGTCCTGCTAATAAACTCATAAGTGTTGTTTTTCCAGCTCCATTTTTCCCCCATATACCGCATATAATCGGTGCATCCTCCTTAAATGAAAAATGATTCAACACAGGTGTCTGATGGTATCCGTAAGTGACATTTTGTACATTAATCATGTTCCACTCTCCTCATTTTTTTTCTGTTGTCCTCTTATTAAGTCAATTATCATTTCTTCATCAATGTGAATGCGGCGTGCTTCTTCCAGTAAAGGCATGATGTATTCTTCATAAAAATGTTGCTTTCTTTCTATAAGCAATTTTTCTCTCGCTCCTTTTGCAACAAACATTCCAACACCTCGTTGCTTGTAAATAATTCCTTTATCAACAAGGGACTGCAAACCCTTTCGTGCAGTTGCGGGATTAATATTGTAGAACCGTGAAAGCTCATTTGTTGATGGAACTTGCTCTTCAACTTTTAACCTTCCGTCAACGATGTCATCCATTATCATCAAAGCAATTTGTTGGAAAATAGGCTGAGATTCATCAAGAGTTGATTTCATTTATGCCACCTCACTTTAAGTAAAAATACAGCTTAGTTGTATAGTTAGTCACTCATGTAACTAACTATACAGGATGTTTTTCTTTCTGTAAAGATGATTCTAATTAATAGGTGAATACACAAATACTCTAGATGCCACATTTTTTTGCGTTAAGCAGGTACTAAACTTACAAACTCTAACTAGTAATTTTAACTAAGTAGTAATAACTCAATCGTGCAAAGGAAATGAACTTTTTAATAATGGGATTGATGAAAAATGAAGTAGTGCAATTTTATAAGAATTCCGTTAGCTGAACTATATTTCCTCTGACCAGACACTGTAAAAAAAATCGTTTATACAAAAAATAAGTAAAGAAGATAAAAACTGATCATCCCACTCAATTGATGATCAGTTTTTTATGGCAAGTTTGATTACAAATGATTCTTGCTATTTATTGATGCTCATTCATCAATTAGTGTAGACATTAGGTAACAAACTAAATAGATTATTTCAATCTATTATTTTTAGTAGAAGGGAAGTTATTTTTATGCAACAAGAACAAAGTGGTGTAATAGCAAGAGATAAAGCATTATATAAGGTTGCAGAACTTGCGACAGAGAAGTATGATCTACAATTTGAGGAGTTAGTTTTTCTTAGTGAAGAGACTAACATCTTATATAAACTTAAAGATCATTTAGGTTATACATATGTCATGAAAATCTTTCAAGAGGAATCTAGTTCTTTAGAGGATAATCTTACTGAAATATTCTTTATGGACATTGTAAATGAAGCTAATCACATCTCTGCTCCGAGAATGATCTCAGGGAAAGATGGGAAGAAATTACAAGTTATTAAATCAAAATATACTTCTACACCTAAACGTGTTGCTTTATATAGTTGGTTAGACGGTGATGATTTAGATGGGAATGAAAATGAGAAGCGCTTTATACAATTAGGTGAGTTAACTGCTAGCCTTCATAAAACAACTTATGGGATACAGATTCCTTCAGAAATTACTCCAAAAACGTGGGATAAAGTATTTTATTATCACGGAGAAGAAGCAATCTATAAACATGAAAAATTCCAGAAGTTTTTGTCAATAGAATACCATCAAATAATGGATGGGATCATTCCTTTTTTAAATGATCAATTATCGACTTACTATAAAAATAATAGTGAAGACCTTCAATTAATACATGGTGATCTAAACCCATCGAATATTAAAGTTAACGGGGAACAAATGCATTTGATAGATTTTGAGGATTCTATGTTTGGGTTGCCAATACAAGACATATCCATTATGTTGTATTACTACAAGTATGAGGAGACGCAAAATTTTGATGAAGTAAAACGTTTTTATTTACAAGGATATAGAGAGGTTCGTGATTTACCTAATATAACTGACTACGAGCTAGAGCTATTTATGACCGCTAGAAGAGTGAACTTCTTGAATTATATATTGGAAGTTAGTAATGATCCTGTAGATTTTATTGAAACTAGTTTACCAAGAGTAAAAGAATTTGTCGAAAAGTATAACATTAACTTAAAAAAGTGAGCTCGTTTAAGTTTGGCTCTTTTCGTAAACTTTGTTGCTAGTTTTATTAAAGCTTAATAATATGTATACGCGCTTATACCATAGAACGTTTAGCAACAATCAATGCGAAGAAAGCCTAAAGTATATACATCGGCGAAGTATAAAACCTAATATGCCTCATTTGTCTTATGCAAGCTAAGGAGGTGGTGAACTATAAGCTCTAATAATTAATATGAATGACTGTTTGCGAAAGCTGGTTCCTATTGCAACTAAAATAGCATTGTAAGTACAAATATCATGTAGCTTATTTTAACATCGTTGTAAAAAATGGTAGGTTAAAACACTTTCAATGAGAGGTAGCCAAAAACAATTACCCCACTTGCTAACACCCCCAAATCATATGATTTGGGGGTGTTAATGGTGTTAACTTTATCTTTTTGGTAGGAGTGCGATATCTATTTACTAACCTTAATATTCTTAGTATACTCTTTTGCAAAAGTCAAAAATTTTGTAGCATCACTTGTTGATGAAAATGATACTTGTGCTTGTTTGTCGTTTCCTCCGCCTTTACCTTCATACTCTTTCGCATGCTCTTTTACCATTGCCCCGATATGTATATCGAATCCACCGTCTTGTGCTATTAATAGTCGATTTTCGATAGTTGATAATAATAACACGATAGCCTGCTGTTTTGCTAAAATTTGTTTTGACATAAGTTGTAAGTCTCTACTACTATAATCATTTGATATATAGTGTATAACATGGTCATTTGCTTCGCGAATTAATTCATCTGCCACATATGAAAATAATTGACTTTTTACCTCGCTTAAATCTTTTTGTAATTGTTTTCTCTCTTGGTCCATTTTGTCTAGATTATTTACGAAATTCTCCCTACTCGTACTTAGCTTTAAACCGATATTTGTTATGATTGAGTGTGCTGATCCATAATCAGCTAAAGCTCTAAAGCCACATACAAAATATAGTCGTGTTTTGCCACGATGTTTTTCGGTTTTAAGTACCTTTAGCATACCTATTTGTCCTGTAGATTCCACATGTGTACCGCAACAAGCTGACACATCTATGCCAGTAATTTCAACGATCCTAATATTTTCTGATACTTTAGGAAGTTTACGTAATCGTAATGAAGCTAATTCATCACTAGACACATAATAAGTTTTTATTTGCCTATTTTCAAATATATATTTGTTCACCTGTTGCTCTACTTGGAACAATTGATCATCAGACAAGCTAGGTGTATCTAAGTCAATGGATGCAGTATCTGATCCAAGGTGAAAGCTTAAAGTCTCCATTTCAAACAATTCAATACATACAGCTGATAATAAATGTTGTCCAGTATGATGTTGTGTATGATCTATACGTCGTTGTTTGTCAATTTGACAATCCGCCTCACCAATGTTTAATGGCGCTGTCACTTGATGCACAATACTTGTTCCATCTTCTTGCACATCAACTACTTCTACACCATTAATCGTTCCATGATCTGCTGGTTGTCCTCCACCTTCTGGATAAAATGCTGTTTCTTCAAGAATAACGAAGTATTGATCATCCTTTTCATATTTATGTGTAATGACAGTTTGCCAAGAAGTCATATTTGGTTCTGAATAATAGAGGTTCATTTTCATTATTTTACACCTTTCCCACGTTGGATTTAATTGATATAATTATGATTTTCGTATATTATACTATTTTTTGCAATTATTAAAGCGTAATTAGAAGGGAAACTGAGATGAAATTAACTATTCATGAGATTTTTGAGCAATGGCAAAAGGCACTTCAAGCAGAAATATCTACGTTGAAAGACAAAGGTGGCTCTAGTGTTCACATTCGACATGGAAAGATGATTTCTTCTCATCAAGATGAATATATTTATGTTTTTTATACAAGTTCAGATATTTATTTGGTAGAAGGTGCAGCAGTAAGAATTAAGTATAATGAAGCAGATTATCATGGAGAAATTATATCTGTTGAAGGTAACCAACTTATTCTCACACTAGCGACATATTTGGGGAAAACAGTCAGCGATTTAGAACTGAGTACGGAACCTTGGCGTTTAATTGAAGCTTTATTAACTAGGCTTGATGAAGCTACAAACGATCAACAAAAACTTAGGCAAGTGTCAAAGTTGTTAAGAGGTAATGCGGCTGTTAATCATCATCAACAGCATGCTGAAACTCCTTTGAAAGAGGTTGTTAATCGAAGTTTATATAATGATACAACTTATGTTTGGGGACCACCTGGTACAGGAAAAACATTCACGCTTTCCAGAGTTATCGTGCAAAATTATGTAAAAGGACAAAAAATTCTCGTCTTAACACATAGCAATGCTGCACTTGATGTAGTAATGCTTGCTGTTACGAATTTCTTGTCTGAACATGGACGTTGGAAAACAGGTGATATTATTAGATACGGTTTGAGTCGAGACGAACACGTAATTGCCCACGATAGTCTGCTGTCTTCAACAATAGCTGAACAGATCCATCATCAAATACGTGACCGAAAAATGGTGATTACTGAACAAAAGGATTATGTTAAAGAGAAAATAGAAACTAAGCAACACGTTCCGATACAATCAGTTACATCATTACAGACTGAATTAGAAGGGTATCGTTCTGATTTATCTGAGGCAGAGAAAGAAGTTATTCAGCGAGCACGAGTAATAGGGGTAACTCTAACAAAAGCGGCAGTAGATAAGCAAATTTTTGATAGAAAATATGATCTTATCGTGATTGATGAAGCAAGTATGGCATATGTCCCACAAATAGCCTTTGCAGCTACTCTTGGTAAGAGAATTGTTGTTTGTGGTGATTTTCAACAGTTACCACCTATTGCTCTTTCAGACAATTTATATGTAAACAGATGGCTTAAAGAAGATATATTCCGGAAGACAAACATCGTGACAACCTTGAAAAAAAAAGGAAAACACCCGAATTTGTATATGCTAACGAAACAGAGAAGGATGCATCCTGATATTTCCGCATTTTCTAATGTAGAAATGTATCAATCCTATGTAAGTGATCACCGAACAGTTAGAAAGAGAGCAATCATTGCTAGAAAAAAGCCTTATCAAGGTGATGCAATGATATTGATTGATAGCTCCTATTTTCAAGCTTTCGCGATGAAGGATGAAATCTATGAATCAAGGTTTAACATAATCTCAGCCTGTCTTGCACTGCACAATATATTTGTTGCCTATCGAAATGGGCATAAATCTATAGGGTACGTGACGCCATATCGTGCCCAAGCTCGAATCATATCCACTTGGCTAAATGAAAGAATGCCATTATCAAAATTAGCAGAAGGTACGACAATTACAGCTGCAACTATTCACAAATTTCAAGGATCTGAACGAGATTTCATGATATTTGATATTGTGGATAGTAATGGCCAACTTACTGCTGGACAATTGTTAACTAATAAACAATCATCACGACTAGTAAATGTAGCTGTCACAAGAGCAAAAGGCAAGTTATTAACCATTGCTGATCAACCTTTTATTAAGAGCAAGGTAGGTAAAGATAAAGCGATTAGTAAACTGTTAAATCATATGCATAAGCAAAATCACAAGCAGAGCTACGACAGCATTGTAGCATCATTAACAGATGAACGTGGTAGTAAACAATTAACTTGGTATCGGAATAATGAAGCGAACGATATATTATTTAAAGATATATTAAACGCAAACAAAAGAATAATAATCTCTGTACCACAATTAAACAACTTTCATAATCAACTTTGGCCATTGTTAAAAGGTTTATCTAATAAATTGGTCATTACAATAATTACTGAAGAACCTGAACAAATTCCACTACAAAACTACCATTTAGTACAAAAAAGAGTTTTACAGCCATTTGTCATTATTGATGAAAGAATCATATGGGCGATCGCTCATACAGATATACAGGTTGCAGCAAAAATGAACGCACCACAAACAGTTCGGTTGCTATTAAAATACTTAAATATCCCATTGGCTAAACTTAATCAAATGCAAGTTAGAGAAACAATACTTCTACATCATCCAACGATATCACTGAAGAAGTATATTGCAACTTGGCACTATTGTTACGTATGCAATCACCAACAGAGCAGCTATATAAATGAGGAAGGAAGAATTCTACTTGAATGTAAGCATTGCTATAGTAAACGGGTATTGCCTGACAAAATATTAGCTAAATATTTACAATATATTGATGCAAGATGTAAGCAATGTCATTCAAAATTAATTGAGGAAATGAAAAATGGACAGTCAGCCATCTATTGCTCAACATGTAAAGTCTATTACGATGCAAAACAATTGTGGTAAGGGGCAAGGGGAGCCTTGAGCAAATTTGTGACACATGGTTTGTGATTTTACAGCCATAATAGTTCTACTTAGAACCTTATTCCCTATTTATTTAACGAATTTTAGGCAATTATGTTAAAATATATGTCATAGAATTTTATATTCCATAAGCGGTTACCAGAGTTAAATTTGTTGAACTAAAAATTTCATATTATACATGAGACTAACAATAATATATTTGCGACAGTTTATGATTAGTTATAATGGTAAAGCTTAATAATAGGAATATGAAATAAGTGATTCTATGGAATGAGAGTGAAAAAATGAGTTTAAGTGAAAAGCGTTGGTTTAGAACAATGGTAGGAATCATCTTGATTCTATTAATTGCATTTCTCCTTGAGAAAACGTTATTTGTGTTTACCCCAGTTTTCGTACTAATTAAAACAATTTTTCTACCATTCGTTATATCTGGGGTCTTATTTTATTTATGTAGGCCACTTATTAAGTGGTTAGAAAAAAGAAGAATTCCAAATTGGTTAGCGATTATAATCGTTTATTTGGTAATCATTTTATTCTTTTATATCTTCTACAAATTAGTAACTCCTGTTATTAATGATCAGCTAGAGCGACTAATGAATAACTTACCATCAATGATAAATGTTATGTTTGAGGGGATCGAGTATGTACAAAAAAACATGGATTTATTCCCTGATTTTCAAGAAGCTGCTTTATCTTTCAGTGGAGACTTCGAACAAAAACTAACTGAAAATATCGGAAATATATCTAGTGGGATCATTAGCTTTGTTGGTGGATTCGTAAATACGATCTTTTATCTGTTCCTCGTTCCTTTTATATTGTTATATATGTTAAAGGATGGGGATCGTTTTCAACCGAGCGTCGCTAAATTCTTTCCTGAAAATAAGCGTGGTAATATTCTTGCAGTGTTGAAAGATATGGATAAAACAATTTCTTCCTATGTACAAGGTCAAGTAATGGTCAGTGTCTCTGTTGGGTTGATGCTATTTATAGGCTATCTCATTATTGGTCTTGATTATTCGATCATCTTAGCTATTTTCGGTATGTTTACGAACGTGATACCGTTTCTAGGACCTTATCTAGCTGTTATTCCTGCATTTCTTGTTGCGCTTTTCCAGGAGCCTATAATGGCAATTTATGTTGCTATAATCATGCTAATTGCACAACAAGTCGAGGGTAATGTGATATCGCCACAAGTAATGGGAAAGACATTGAATATACACCCGTTAACTATTATCATTTTAATATTAACTGCCGGGAATTTAGTCGGGATACTAGGTATTATTTTTGCCATCCCTACTTATGCTGTTGCAAAAGTTGTTATCTCCCATGCAGTTAAGCTTTATAAAATCAGTATACAGGAATCACGTTAATAGTCATTTGAACGACATCACTGTACATTACATATAAAGGTCGTGAAAATGGGGAAACCCTTGATCTAAAGGTTGTGTTCATTCCTTCGATCAAGGGTTTCGATTTGCTAAATTTCAAAGATTACATTGCTTTATTATAAGTAGATGCAGATTTAGTATTATTAACTATATGATAAATTCTTGGTGCAATCATTGCTGCAATAATCGTAAATACAAAATCCTTTATCGCAAAAAAGATCATAGTTTTCCATGCAGCTGAGTATCCTATTTC
The DNA here is from genome assembly GCF_033963835.1 of Cytobacillus sp. IB215665. NCBI lineage: Bacteria > Bacillati > Bacillota > Bacilli > Caryophanales > Bacillaceae > Cytobacillus > Cytobacillus sp. IB215665. The sequence continues at coordinate 149,367 of NZ_JAXBME010000011.1, read as the reverse complement.
TGCACCAGTCCAAGTGTTTATAGAAAGATACATATAATTAGTACCAATCATATAAACGAGGAAAATACCAACAAATGATGCAATCATAAATGTTGACAAAGTCGGCTGTTCTTTGCGCTCGACAATTTTACCAGCAAAATAAGCTACAAAAATATATGAAATAATAAATCCACCTGTAGGTAACATAATAATTGGTAATCCACTTTTAAATTCGGCAAAGACAGGTAAACCAGCGATACCAACAAGAGCATAAACTACCATTGATAAAGAGCCAACTCTACTTCCTAACAACAATCCTGCTAAAATAGCAAAAAATGGTTGCATTGAGAGTGGTACATTCCCAACTTTTAAGAAAGGTAGCCAAGAAATAATATTAGCCCCAATTGCCATTAATGCAACAAACATAGCTCCATATGTTACGTCAACCACCCTGAACTTCCTTGAATTCTTTCCCATGATGTATTCTCCCTTCTCCATTAAATCTACACAAAAGAATTGTTAACTTATAAATCTATAGCGTTAACATATTGAAGTGTACTTGTAAAAAGGTCGTTTTGTCAATGACCTATACTCATCTCAAGGTTTGAAATTTGGTGCTATTCTGTTGAAGCACAAGATAAAGGTGTAACATTACGCATAAGTCATCGTTTTTTTGAAGAATAGATGCCTCGAAAACTAGTTATATACGCGTTTAGTTTTTAGGGTGAGAAAAAACTGCCTAAAAAAAAGCGCCTTAGACTAAAAACTAAAGCGCTTGTAGAGGATAAAAATTTCAAATTAATTTATGATGTTGATTGAGCATTAGCTTCACTAACAAAGCTTTTTTGAACCCATACTTTAGAACGCCAGCGAATTAACATAAGTATACCACGGAACCATTCATCAACGATAAATGCGATCCAAATACCAACTAAGCCCATATCCATTTGTATGCCTAACATGTATGCCAAAGGTACGCTTATGCCCCACATGGATAAAATCCCCATATATACAGGAAACTTTACATCTCCAGCTGCTCTTAACGAATTAATGACAACTAAGTTAAATGCACGTCCAGGTTCAAGTATAATTGTTAACAACAGTAACTGACTACCTAATGATATAATACCTTCATTATCTGTAAATAACTGCAGCAAGTTTTTTCCTGAGAAGAAAAAGATTAAAGCGGCAGACAAGGAAATAGCGACCGCTAATCTTAAACTCTTCAAGCATCGGTGAAACGCTTTGTTGAGTTCATTAGCTCCTACATGATGCCCTATCATTATTTGAGTTCCTTGACCTATTGCGAGTGCGAATAAAAAGATGAACATCATTAAGTTCTGTGTGTATACCTTAGTTGTTATCGCATCAGTACCGATCATAGCTATAAAGAAAGTAATTAGCATTTGAGAGGTATTATATGATAAATGTTCCCCTGCCGTTGGGATACCAATTTTAAGTAATTGACGAATTGGCTGTTTTGGGAACTTAAAGAAAATATGAAAAGGTAATGAACCATTTGTTCGCTTTAATAAAACATAAACAATGATAAGTAAACCAATAAATCTACTTAATATTGTTGAGATAGCAACTCCCTTTACACCTAATACAGGTACACCGAACGCACCAAAAATAAAAAGATAATTCCCAATTACATTTATAAGATTTACTCCCATTGTGATATACATCGTGTCTTTTGTAAAACCGTGGCTGCGTAATATAGCTCCTATCGTCATTAGTAGCCCTTCAAGAAACATAAAACCACCAACGATTTGTAAATAACTTAATGCTTCACCCATTAGTTCAACTGGTAGCCCCATTAATAATAAAATGTCTTTCTTAAATATAAATAGGATAGCACTTAAAGAGATACTAAAAAATAAGTTTACAGAAATCGCTACAACTGCAGTTTCGTTTGCACGATTTAGATCTTTTGATCCGAGTTGTTGAGCAATAATAATGGCAGTACCTGTTGCGATAAAGTTAAACATGACAATGACGATTGATATTATTTGATTAGATACACCAACTGCGGCAACTGACAGATCTGAATATTGACTAAGCATCAGCGTATCAGCGCTTCCCATTAACATTCGGAGTAACAGTTCAATAAAAATCGGCCATGTAAGTGCAAATAATGTTAAATTTTGTTGTATGTTTGATTTTTTCACGACTTAATGCAGACTCCTTTTGATATCTTTTGAAAAACTATACCTAGTGTATCTATTTTCTGTATAATAATGAATAGACTGAGCCGATTTGTTTTGGAGTATTACGACTTTTGAGGAGAGCTTAAATGAGTATAATTACAATACCAGCCCCACCTTTTCCTACATATATTAAAGGTGGGAGGGCTATATTTCATAAAGGACAAAGGCATTTTAAAAGAACATTTATCGTTTTTGATTTAATCTATGTTTGTAAAGGGGTTGTGTATATAACTGAAGATGACATTCCATACGAGATAGAAGAAGGGCAGTATATTATTTTAGTTCCAGGAATTGAACATTATGGACATCGAGGGTGTACAGAGAAAAGTGAATACATATGGATGCATTTTCAAACAGAGCAAACTTATCAGTTAGAGAAAAGCCGATCCTTAAATTGGTCTCATATCATTCAGAAACAACCTACTTTTGTCACACCAGCTCATTTTCATCTACAGATTCCAAGGCTTGGGACTGTCAGGAGACAGGGTTATATGGAAAATGTAATGGAAAAAGTCATTTCATTAAATGAATTGCAAAATCCCGAAGTCCACATACAACAACAGCTCTATTTTCAAGATTTCATTTTTCATCTTCAAAAAGAAGCCCTTAGTATTCCTGATGCTTCTGAGAAATTAGCAGAGCAAGTAGTTATCTATTTAAAAGAGCGTTATAAGGAGAATTTTTTGTTAGAGGATGTAGCACGTGACCTTCATTTTCATGCTGATTACATAACAAGGTGTATGCAACGCTCACTTGGGATGACTCCTTTACAATTTCTTACCCAATATAGATTGTTTCAAGCGAAAAAGTTGCTAACGACGACCGATAAAAGGGTTATGGACATTGGTAAGGAAGTTGGAATTCAAGATTATACGTACTTTTCAAAACTCTTTAAGCAGCATGAAGGAATAAGTCCTGTCATGTATCGTAAAGAAGTGAGCCGCTCAAATGATATGAACTAACGTCTATATGAGTGATAACAAGCATCATCGCTACTGATCATTTTTATAAATAATTGCTACTAGATCGGCAGGAAAGATTACAACTTGTCTGCCACAAACAACATATTTTGCTGAAAAAAATAAGATTATAAGGTATTAGTTTTAAAGGAGGTGGAACTTCTTGTTTTTTCTACAAATGTCAGGATTTCCAGGTTCAGGGAAATCTTCTCTTGCAAAGGTATTAGCAAAACGAACAGGTGCTATTGTAGTAGATCACGACATTGTAAAGACGGCATTAATAGAGTCTCTTGAATCTGCTATAGATCCAAAAGTTGCAGGCAAGATTTCATACAATATTGATTGGTCATTAGTAGAATATTATTTATCTCAACAAAATAGTGTGATACTCGATAGCCCATGTTTATATAGTGAAATGATAGAAAAAGGACAGCGCCTATGTACAAAGTATGGTACAAACTATAAATACGTAGAGTGCTATCTCAATGATTTAACAGAAATAAATCGCAGATTAAAGCAACGAAAACGTATGCAAAGTCAAATAATAGAAGCTACTGAAGAGAATTTCAGAAAAACTATTAATAGTAGTAAAAAGCCCTCTGATACTTACGGTTTAATTGTGGATTCATCCAAACCATTACATAACTATGTAAATGAAGTCATAGAATATATAAATAATAAAGACTAAAGTTTTACAAAGAAATTATTTAGTAATACATTAAGGAATTGAAAGTCAAATTAGTAAAAACAAATGGAAAATAATGATAAAATAAACAAATAAGACCAACTTATTAAGAGGTTTATAATAATGATAAAAAAGTTATGGATATTTCAAAAAAGTGAGGGCATTTCACCATACATATGGAGCGTATTTAGTATTTTACCGTTCTATTTTGTTTTTCAATCTTCTTCAAAGCTTGAAGTTGTAGTAGGAATTATATTAACTGTGTTATTTCTTGTTTCTTATAGATTTGCATTCATCTCCAAAGGATGGATCATGTATTTATTAACGTTATTATTATTAGCAGTATCAGTAACAATGACCATCTTATTTCAATTTATTTATTTTGCATTTTACATCGCATATTTTAATGGTCATATAAGAACTCGTATTACCTTTATGACGATTTACATTATACATCTAATCATAACAACCGGTTTAATTAATTTTAGCGTCATTCTTCAAGAACAGCTATTTCTAAAACAAATTCCTTTTATTATCATTGTGTGGATTAGCGTTATCCTTCTACCATTCAATATTTATAATCGCAAAAAACAAGGTAGACTTGAAGAACAGCTAGAAGATGCAAATAAAAGGATTTCTGAACTCGTTAAACAAGAGGAACGACAACGAATTGCTCGTGACTTACACGACACGTTAGGTCAAAAACTTTCTTTAATTGGCTTAAAAAGTGATTTAGCGAGAAAGCTAATTGCTAAAGACCCTGAAAAAGCTAAAAACGAATTGAAGGATGTACAGCAAACTGCACGCACAGCTTTAAATGAAGTAAGAAATATGGTATCACAAATGCGTGGTATAAGGTTGAAAGAGGAATTTGTGCGAGTAAAAGAGATACTAAAAGCTGCTCAACTTGATTTTATTATAGATGAGGATGTCAAATTGAATAATGTTTCATTGTTTCTAGAAAATATACTAAGCATGTGTGTCAAAGAAGCTGTAACGAATGTTGTAAAACATAGTAACGCTACTTTATGTGAGATATCTATAGAACAATCATGGAATGAAATTTCTATTACCGTTCGTGATAACGGTATTGGTATCGTCATGGATCACGATTTAGGGAAAGGTAGTGGGCTTTTAGGTATGAAAGAAAGGCTTGAGTTTGTGAATGGTAGACTAGATATCATTTCAAATGAAGGAACAGCTATCATCATGAAAGTCCCCACTAACATCGTTAAGCAGGGAAATGAGGAGGAACTGAAATGATTCGAATAGTTATTGCGGAAGACCAACGAATGATGTTGGGTGCATTAGGATCACTTCTCAATTTAGAAGAGGATATGGAAGTGGTAGGTAAAGCTAACAATGGGGCTGAAGCAATATCACTTGTTCAAAGACACAAGCCAGATGTTTGTATAATGGATATTGAAATGCCGGAAAAAAGTGGACTAGAAGCAGCTGAGGAACTGAAAGAAATAGGATGTAAAGTTATCATTTTAACGACCTTTGCACGAAGTGGTTATTTCCAAAGAGCATTAAAGGCAGGTGTTAAAGGGTATCTATTAAAGGACAGCCCAAGCGAGGAGTTGGCAAACTCAATTAGAAGTATCATGGCTGGAAAGCGAATTTATGCACCTGAACTGATGGACGACATGTATAATGAAGGTCATCCTCTGACTCATCGTGAAAAAGAAGTGTTAGAACTCGTTGCTGATGGTAGAGATACGAAAGAAATTGCAGATGAGCTTCAAATAAAAACGAGTACGGTAAGAAATTACATTTCAACGATACTTGATAAGCTTGAAGTTAAAAATCGAATTGAAGCCATCACTCACTTTAAAGAAAAAGGATGGTTTAAGTAAATAGTTGTTTAAGCAAAACCAGCTAATATCTTAAAATTAGCTGGTTTTATTTGTAGTAAATATTAAATTATCACATGTATTGGGGATTATGCTATTTGCTTCCTCTTAATTGCTTTAAAGCAGACTAATTAATATAAAGCTTATAAAAGAAATGAAAGGATACGGTACAAATGGATCTAATAACGTCAAAACGTTAAGAAAAATTTTTACAGGGTGGGAAAGGGGATGTATTTCCCGTAATTTTGTAGGATAAAACATAGTTATTCTAGATATTTGAACTATACTTATTTCAATAGTAGTATAATTTTCTCTTATAAATTGACAAACCTATATATACCCCTTATAGTATTTTGTATACCATGTAGGGTATACTTGTGATTGGAGGTGAGTTGTAATGAGAATGATATATACTTTTCCACAAAGGTTTCTACATTTAAGTATTCCATTAACTTTGGTACTAGGTTTTATCATAGGGGTTTCTATTAATACGAGCTTTTTAAAACCAACAATATTATATGCAACAATTTTGATGATTTATACATCGTTGGTTGGTTTAAAGTTGAAAGAATTATCCTCATTTAAGGGGTCTAAAATTTTATTATATTCTATGATTATCAACTTTATTTTAATTCCAGCAATTGCACTATTAATAGGGAAAACGTTATTAAATGAATATCCTAATATGTTTGCTGGTTTAGTGTTATTGGCACTATTACCGACAAGTGGTATGACTATTTCATGGACATCCATGCAAAAAGGGAACGTTCATGCTGCGATAAAATTAACAGTCTTTAGCTTAATACTAGGTTCGTTGTTAACACCGTTATATTTACTAATAATGGTTGGAGAATTTATTAATATTAATATGTTTGAAATTTTCAGCACCATATTATTAGTTGTTTTTATACCTATGATATTGGGACATATTACGTTCAAATTAATATTAAAAAAATATACTTTGAATCAATTTCAGCAGAAAATTAAACCTAATATAACACCATTAAGTATATGGTCAATGCTGTATGTGGTATTTGTAAGTATCAGTATGAAGGCAGAAATGATTGTTACCAAGCCACAGCTAATCATAATTGCACTTATCGTTTTAATGTTATTTTATCTAGTAAACTATATTATTAGCACAATAATTGCGAAGAGGCTTTTAAATCGTTCAGATGGGATTGCTTTAGTGAATGGGGTAGCGCTAAGAAACCTTTCAATTGCAGTAGGTTTAGCAGCGACATCTTTCGGTGCTGATGCAGCACTAATCGTTACGATAGCTTTTATTGTTCAGCAACAAGGTCATGTTTATTATGTTAAATATGCGAAGAAGTATTGGTTTAATCAACAACAGCAAAAAACATTGACACAAAGAACAACAATTGGATAGTACATCTAGAGAGGAAGATTATTAAATGTCAAACAAATTAAACATTATTGTAAACGCACGTTCAGAGGGTCTGACAATTAAGAATAAAGCTGGTAAGCACGAATTTATCATAGATGAAGGTAAACAAATGGGTGGAAGAGATTTAGGGCCAAACCCACTTCAAGCAGTGCTAGGTGCGCTAGCAGCTTGCGAAAATGTTACAGCACGTGTAGTAGCAAGAGAAATGAACTTTGATTTTAAAGATATGGAACTGAAAATCAGTGGGAAATTTGATCCACGCGGATTTATGGGTAGCCCACATACCCGTCCATATTTTGAAGCTGTTAAGGTAGATGTTAAAATCATGACAACTGAACCCGAAGGTAGAATAAATGAGCTTCAACATAAAGTAGAATCTCGGTGTCCTGTATACACGATGCTCAAGGCTGCACAAGTAGAAATGATTGACTCTTGGCAAAAAGCATAGATTTTTTATCAATCTGTATATAATGATCTAACATTGCTAATAAAAGGATTTACTTCGCCAAACTGTATTTTTCATTAAGAAGATTTTCAAGAATTGATAATGGATAAGAGTCGTGAGGTTTATCCTTTTTTATATTTTCTCCACCAAAAACTAGATCCTATCCAGTTCTTAATAAAGGATCATACTTCATAATTACATCACAAAAATGACGCTTAACTGTCACCGTTAAAGATGTTTAATTTGTGATATTCTGAACTTGAAGGGGCGGTGTTATGTATAAAAAACAGGAGAAAGCATTGGTTTTAATAACATTTCTAGTAGCACTTATCTTAGGTTTATCCTTTTTAGGACGTGTTTTTTCAGGGTAAGGAGGGAGGCTTTTCCATGGTAAATGAAGAGGCAGTCTTTTTTAGTCGTATATTGACGGAGTTAACCCTATCAGTACATATTATTTTTGCAACAATAGGTGTTGGTGTTCCACTTATGATTATGATCGCACAGTGGGTAGGAATAAAGAAACAAGATGAACACTACATTCTTTTAGCAAGAAGGTGGACACGTGGCTTTGTTATTACAGTTGCAGTTGGTGTAGTTACAGGGACTGCAATTGGCTTACAACTATCACTTTTATGGCCAAACTTTATGGAGCTTGCAGGTAATGTCATTGCGTTACCATTATTTTTAGAAACATTCGCCTTTTTCTTTGAAGCGATATTTCTTGGAATCTATTTATACACATGGGATCGTTTTGAAAATCAGCGAAAACATTTGTTATTGTTATTACCTGTTGCTATCGGGGCTTCCTTTTCCGCTATTTTTATAACGATTGTAAATGCATTTATGAATGCTCCACAAGGGTTTGATATTGTAGAAGGAGAACTTGTCAACATTCAACCTTTATTAGCAATGTTTAACCCAGCAATGCCTACGAAGGTTGCACATGTGTTGACAACAGCCTATATGACATCAGCATTTGTCTTAGCATCAATGGCTGCCTTTCGGATGCTTAAAGGATCAAATCATGAATATCATAAAAAGTCGTTGTTTTTAACTATGAAACTTGGTCTAGTGTTTTCACTTGCTTCGGCTATAATTGGTGACTTCTCTGGAAAGTATCTAGCAGAATATCAACCTGAAAAGCTAGCTGCAGCTGAATGGCATTTTGACACAAAAAGTGAAGCTCCACTCGTTTTATACGGAGTTTTAAATGATGAGGAAGTGAAGTATAGCTTAAACATACCTTATGCACTTAGTATATTAGCTTTTGGTTTCCCAAGTGCTGAAGTAATTGGGCTAGATCAAATTCCTGAAGATGAAATACCACCACTTTATATTCATTATTTATTCGATTTAATGATTACCATAGGGATTTTATTAACAATTTTATCAAGCGTTTACTTAATAGCCATTTGGAAGAAATGGAATTTTATTTTGACGAAATGGTTCCGGTGGATGGTGGTACTTGGTGGACCTTTAGCAATGATTGCTATCGAAGTAGGTTGGTGGTTTACAGAAGTCGGCCGACAGCCGTGGATACTATATCAACTTATGCGAACAAATAATGCAGCAACTACAACTGAACATGTTGATAAAATGCTATATGCATTTTCAGGGTTATATGTAGTTTTAACAATAAGTAGTATCATCGTTCTTTCACAAATGTTCAAAAAAAATACAGTTGAACAAGAATTGTCAGATCGAGCACTAGAGAAAGCAGGTGGCTCAGTATGACTCTTCAAGTAATTGGTATTTCAGTGTTATGGCTCTTTCTCTTTGGCTATGTAATTGTGGCTTCTATTGATTTTGGTGCTGGATTTTTTAATGCGTATAGCATACTTAAACATAAGGAGCATATTTTAACGAAGCTCATCCAACGTTATTTGTCACCAGTTTGGGAAGTTACAAACGTTTTTCTCGTTTTTTTCTTCGTAGGTATGATTGGTTTTTTTCCAAAAACCGCATTTTATTATGGTACAACATTACTAATTCCAGCTAGCTTAGCGATAATACTCATAGCCATTAGAGGATCTTATTACGCTTTTGCAACTTATGGTAAGCCCCAAAAAAAGACGTATACGATGTTGTACGGTCTTACAGGTTTGTTTATACCTGCATCATTGTCTATCGTTTTAACCATTTCAGAAGGAGGCTTTGTGACAATAAATTCATCCGGTCCAATACTTAATTATGTGGATTTGTTCACAAATCCCTTGACATGGAGTATTGTCATTCTTAGTTTGTCCGCTGTTCTATATATATCTGCTGTATTTTTAACATGGTATGCTTATTATGCACAAGATCACAAAGCAACAGAATTATTAAGAAAATATGCTCTCGTTTCGGCATTTCCAACCATTGTTACAGCCTCAGGGATTATTTTTGAATTACGTTCACATAACTCAGTTCACTATGAGCGTTTACTAGATTTATGGTGGATGTTTGGTTTGTCATTTTTCTTATTTATTGGTACTGTGTTTTTACTATGGAAACGAAAAGCATTTGGAATAGCATTTGGATTGTTAGTAGGTCAATTTTTTCTAGCTTTCTTTGGGTATGGCGCATCGCATTATCCGTATTTAATGTATCCATATCTTACAATGTACGATAGCTTTACAAATGATACAATGGCAATTGCGTTAATTATTGCGTTTATTGCTGGACTAGGATTACTCATTCCTTCTCTCTACCTTTTGTTGAAGCTTTTTCTATTTGATAAGGGTTACGTTCAAGGTAAAGGTAACAATCATGCATAAGGAGGATGATGAATGAATAACTTTATTATTTTCTATGCACCTATATTAATCGTTATTGCATCATTAATTTTCGCGTTTTGGCTGGCACCTAAAGATGATGTTATTAAAAAATAACCTAGTATATTTAAATGATAAAAGCCGATCTATTAATGAATAGATTGGCTCTTTAACATTCAATACTTTAAGTGGAACTATGCTGGTTTACTAGAAATGATTTTTTTAGATGTGAAAGTTATGGGTCCAATTATTGACCCTATCGAGTTAATATCAGTATTTTCTACGGTTAATATATACTTCACCTTACCTAAAGTTGGTTTCAAATCAACGTGTGTAAAGCTATCAATGCTAAAATCGTTTACTTCATTTTCCAATTCCGTTTTCGCACTAAAAATTAGATTGGTTGGGTTTACAGTATTTCGATATATCTTATATATTAATTCAGGTGAATCGTCCTGTACTTCAGATCCAATTGTCGCATTTAATATAATCTTCTCATCTATCATAACTTTATCTACAATTAATACTACTAGTGTTAAAAACGATGGTGATATAGGGATATTTTTCATAATACTTGCTGAAGTATTTGGATTTAACACATACTGATGTACATCTATTAGTTTTGTTTTAGCAGGAATGCTGCAACTACATTTGCTAATCTGTTCTTTGCTAATTTGTTGGATAACAAATGTAGTTGGACCTATTACCCTGGCCATTCCATTTTGAGCAAGACCTTCCACTGTAAGAATATATTTAACCTTTCCTAAAGCTGGTTTTAAATCAACATGAGTTAAGCTATCAATATTGAAATCAATACCTTCTACTAATTCTGTTTTCGCACTAAAAATTAGATTGCCTGAGCTTACTGAATTCCGATATATTTTATAAATTAATTCCGATTCATTTGCTAATGCTTCTGTGCCAACAGTAGCCTCTAATAGAACATGATCGTGTAGCATGATGTTATCCAATGATAGTTCCGCTATCGTCAAGAAATTTGGTGATAATGGTATATCTTCAGACGTAGTTTCTATTGTATTTGGATGTAATACAAATTGATTCATATCTATTAATTTTTGAGCAACAGCTTTGTAGCACATACACTTTCCTGACTGAGGTTTTCTGATTTGTTGTATAACGAAAGTGAGAGGACCTACTACTTGAGCCGTAGCATTTAAATCAACACACTCAACTGTTAGGATGTATTTTACTTTCCCTAAGGTTGGACTCATATCTACATGACTAAATGTATCTATACTGAATTCATTACTGAAATTAGGTATACTGCCCTCCAATTCTGTTTTCGTGCTAAATATGAGGTTTGATGAACTAACTGTGTTACGATAGATGCTATATAATAATTCTGGAGAATCACTTAATACTTCAGACCCTACAGTTGCATTCAAAAAGACAACGTCCCCTGGCATAAGATGCTCAAGTGATAGTTGTGCTAATGTCAAAAAATCTGGTGTAATGGGGATATTTTGAGCAATACTACTTGAAGTATTTGGCTGTAATACAAATTGATTCATATTAACAAGAGTTTGCCCAACAACTTGATTACACCCACATAATGTTTTATACACATCCTCAACTCCTAAACTAAGTGGTAATTTATTATATGGATGTGTTTTATTTATGTATAGAGATGTATACTAAATAGCGTTTAAATAGGTTTAAGTATAAAACTAAAATATTTTGTTGTGGGCGATCTTAGACGGTTCTTTGCACATTTTTTTTATGCTTGTACATCACTCTATACGTATTTTTGCATGATTACATATAATATGGTAGGGGTTGGATTAATTGGAGGTTGTACTAAATTAGGGGATTATTAGGTAATCGTGATATAATATGCATACAATAGCGAATTTCTAAAGGGTGGTCGGCTTCATTCCCATTGAAAGGGGGGTGAAGCATATGACGGTATTTGAAGCGTTGATGTTCGCTGTAGCGTTTGCTGCTCTCGTCATTTCAATGCTGTCTTTTAACAAAAACGACAAAAAATAGACCACCCTTTACGCTTTAGCGGAGCAGTGGGTGGTCTACTTTGACTATAAGCCGATCCTCTAGGAATCGTCTATTGTTCAATACCGTGAGTGGTGACGACACTCTCGGTCTTTTTTATTGTATGCAAGAACAGCTTGTCTATGATTAGAATATCACAATTGTTTAAAAATGTACAATAGACCATGTATCACATATTAACTTATCGCATAACATCTACATATAATAAGGCTTTTTTCGCATAGGTTCGTGGCAACACTTTTTCACAAAATCATATCAGACCTCGTATTGTTGGTAGTAAATTAGGAAAAAAGCTGCATATAAATTCCGAAAAGAGTCTTAAAATACGATGTAGAAAGGTGTGAGGGTCATGGATGCGTTAATCAAGTTATTAGCTTTTATTTGGGAAACATAATATAACCATTACGAAGGTTCTGGTTTAAAACCGGAACCTATATATTTAAATTGTATAATCAGTTCTTATTTTATAACTACACATATATGAAACTCTGATATAATCAGATTACATTAACGATATTTGGAGGAGAAGAAGTATAATCAAAGCCTTTACTTTGTTACTCCTTGAATATTTTTTGGTGTAACAACTTTAGTAAAAAATTCTAACAAAAAACTCGTAAACTATAGGAGATTATACATGAAAAAGATGGAGCGGTTGGTTGGAATTATTTATGCATTAAAAGAACACGAACAGCTCACAGCTAAGCAAATATCAGATCTATTTGAAGTAAGTGAAAGAACGATTTATAGGGATATAGAGGCACTAAGTCAATTAAACATACCTATCATATCCTTAGAAGGATTTGGTGGAGGTTATCAAATAGATGATAATTATTTCATACCAAGTGTTGCTTTTAACGAAAAAGAAATCTTATATTTATTAATGAGCTTGCGGTTAGGAGAAATCATTAAAGTTCCGAATATGCAAGAAGACTACGTATCATTAAAGTATAAGCTACTTAACATTCTAGATAATAATAAGAAGGAAAAATATCTTACTTTATTAGATAAAATAACTTTTTTTATTAATGATATTTTCCCCGGTTCTTATAAGAATGATGTAACTCAAATTATTATTGATAGTTTTCTTGAATACAAAAATATAGTAATACAATACTACTCACCTCAAACAAATGAACTGATTGAAAGGGAAGTAACTCCATATCAACTATTCTTTGATAGCGGTGGTTGGTATATTAATAGTTTTTGTCACCTAAGAAAGCAGGATAGATGCTTTAGATTAGACAGAATAAAGCAGATAAGAATTTCAGAAAATACATATTCTTCAACGTCACTAGATGAATTAATGCAAAACAAGAAGCAAGGGCAAGACGATAAAATAAATGTTACGTTATCAATGGATAAGAACTTATATGAAACAGTTAAACATGATTATATGTTTCTAGATTCTGTAGTAAAAGAATGTGGAGATTTAGTTACGTTACAGCTTTGGTCGTATGTTGATGATGTTATAAGATTATCTATAACGAATATAGATGAAGTGAAAATTATTGAACCACCTAATCTAATAACTCACTTAACTGAAAAGTGTCAACAAATCATGAAAAAATATAAACAACACTGACAAGTTTATGTCAGTGTTGTTTTGTTATGATGATTGGGTGTTTGATTTATAGTTACAAAATAATAAGGAGCTGCATTTACATGAATGAAGTTAAACAACTAAAACCTTTACTACAAAAAATTAAGTCCAATAACTGGAGTGTACCAACAGATGTAAATTTAGACCAATTAACAACTGCAATGATGAAACATCTGGGATCAACAGATTCAGAATTAAGAGATGAACTGATTTTTTCTCTTTTTCAAGAGTTGATAAGAGGAAAAAACTTATCAGATCATCAATTAAAAGCTTTATTGAAGCTGTCATTGTCTGATCAACATTTGTTTTATAACGTAGGGGCAAAAGAAGATGATACAGTTTTTAATAGGGCATTTGCTATTTTAGTAGTCAGTTCAGTTGTTATGTACCATAATCAAAATGGAGAAAATTTGCTGACAGAAGAAGAAATTCTTCATGTACATAAAAATGTTTTATGCTATGCAAGACTTGAAAATGATGTACGAGGATTTGTGGAAAATAAGGGATGGGCTCACTCTACAGCACATTTAGCAGACGCACTTAATGAACTAGCAGTTTGTAAAGTTATGCAAAAAATTCAGCTAGTTGATATGCTAGAAGCTGTGAAAGAAAAAGTATGTTTTAAAGACTATACATATATTAACGAAGAGGATGAGCGTTTAATTACTGCAGTAACAAGTATTATAGAGAGGAATATATTGAGTGATGAAGATATTACTACTTGGATAAAGCAATTTGATAATATTGAACAAATAAAAAACACTCAGCAACAGCATTGTCTGTTAGTAAATCGAAAAAACTTTTTACGTAGTTTATATTTCAGGTTCAAGCAAAATGAGGTTTGCCAACCGTTTACTACACCAATTGAAACTGTTTTAAACAATATTTGTTTTGTTTATTAACTACATTTCTTCGCACTTGGGGAAAATAAAGGACCAAATCGTATTCGTGTCGTCTTTTCTTCGATAAAAAGTGCTTTTTTCGTAAACTATGTTGCTATTATGACAAATAAATTGATAGTATGAAGAGTTTAATGAAGGTTCATGAATTTTAAGAGTAGAAAAGATGACACGACCGCTAGGTATAAATGTACTTATATCTTTACGAAAAACAACAATCAATGCGAAAACAGCCCAAAAAAAATGATAGATAACTTGTACTATTTTTAAGGAGAATTTATTAATGATTAATGTGAAAGCTATTCTTGAAGAATATAAAGGGGAATATGGTGCTGTTGTTTATTGTACTAAAACGAATGCTCTTATTTGTTCTTATCATGCAGATTTTATTATACCTTTAGCTTCAGTAGGTAAAGTTTTAGTGGGGTATGCAGTTGCAAAGTTGATCGAAGAAGGCCTTTTATCGTGGAATTCAATGATCAATAATGTAAGCTTTGACCCTAAAGAAGACAGCCATATTATTTACCCCCACCTTCAAAAAAGAACTAATTTACCGTTAAGTACTATGATTGAAGTCATGATAGCTTGTCACGATAACGTCTTAGCAAACCATATCGTTTCATACATCGGTGGTTTGGAGAAAGTAAACGCTAAACTAAGGGATGAGAACTTCAATAGTTTCAATCTTACTAAAAATCCACAAGATACTCAAAACTGCGGGTCAATAAATGACTTACTTTCTATTTTAATAAAGATTTACGATGGTTATCTAACACAACCAGAATTATTTACACCACTTATTACAGGTATGGTCAGGCAGCAGGAGGCTCATCGTCAAATACCAAAACAATACCTTGCCCATATGACTGGTGGTTTACATGATTTAATCTTGGATATAGGCATCTTAGGTCATTTCTCAAAAGACCCTTATTTATACGTAATTGGAGGTAATAACGTTCCAAATCGCTTAAAAAATAGCGAGTCTGACGATAAAGTAGCACACGTTTTGTTAAATGTGTACAGAGATTGGAAAAAGAACCTGGTCCATCATAACGCCATTAATTAGTGGTCCATGTTGTTACAGGATAATAATCAAACAATTGTTTTTGGATTGTATATCGACATCTACTATTTAGGTGAAGTGAGTCTTCACCTGATCTACCTTCGCATAAAATTGCATAACGTGTTCATTGTTTGCATCAGTTTCTTGAAGGCATCCACAAAGCTAATCTATTATCTTTCCTCAATCATTAATCAGATCACTGTATTATTTAAACATATTTTGTAACTCATTTAATAAGAGGTAATGGGATTATATGATTCCTCGATTAATTCCTCTATAATTTTCTTACCTTATTGTTTTGTTATATGAAATTTCAATCTATTTATTAACGAAGTTATAGCTATACAATCAGTTTACAATATGTTTTAAAATTACTTTTTAAAATTTTTATCTGAATTTTTAATAATATCGCTTGTAAATGAAGAAAATTATGGTAATATTAACATATAACCAAAAGGTTATATGTCGGAGGTGAGTATAACAGATTTTTATCGTGCAATTGCAGACCCCATTAGGAGAACCATTTTATCGATGCTATCACATAATGAAAAAAACCAATCTGAGATAGTAAATAGATTCAATATTTCTCAACCAGCTATAAAAAAACACTTAAAGATTTTAAAAGAAGAGGAGTTGATTTATGAAAGAAGAGAGGGAAGATACTGTTTGTACGGTTTGAAAATGGAGATATTTCAAAAACAATATGGGATGTTGAAACAAGAGCTAGAGGCAGTATTAGATCAAAAGCTTGCGAGCTTAAAAAATTATTTAGAGGAGGATGATGATTAAAGTGACAACATATCATTCTGTGAAAAGAGAGATATTTATTAATGCTAAACCAGAAAAAGTATGGAAGGCTTTAACAATCGGTGAGGAACGTAATAAGTGGGAAACAAAAAGTTGTAAAATCGAGTTGAAAGTAGGTGGAAAATTTACTGCAGATTACGGATGGGGTGTAGCTCATAGTGCTACAATAGTTGAAATTGTAGAAAACAAGCGACTCATTATGGAAGATGAAAATAATGGCAAAACAATTTGGACAGTAACCCCTCAAAATAATGGTAGCTTAGTTACGCTAGAGTTCAATGGATTATGGACTGGAGACTTAGGAATGATGGAAATGGAAAATAGCTCTTTCGGTCAATACCAATTCATGAGAAATATGAAAAGTGTTATTGAAAACAAAGAGGATATTCGCCATTTATTTTGGAACAGCTGGATAGGTATGCAGCACAAAACAATAGTACAAGAGGGCATTAAAGCGAGAGAAATCGTTAAGATTGTTCCAAACACTCCGGCTGATGGAGTACTTCGAGTCGGAGATGTCATTACTTCAGTAAATGAACAAACCGTAACAACATATGATGATCTAGAAAGAGTGATTACTGAAACGATTCCACAGCAAGAAATAAAGTTAACTTTAAAACGAGATGATAAAACAAAGGATGTGTATTTGTTAACAGTACCATACGGAAGTACAAAGTCACCTACGCCATCAAAGTAAGTCTTTATGGTCACTGACTTCCCTAAAGCAAATTTCATCCTATAGACATAATAAATTGTGGTAGTTAAAGATTAAAGCTTAAAAACTAAACTTTATTCATTAAAGATTGAAAAATGATGCTGTTTTCCACTAAAAGACGGAGAAATTTCGTAGCAAATATCTTCTTTGTACCCACTACAATCATATAAAACCTAATCTAGTCCAGCTTACTTAGTTATACTTACTACAAAGTAAACGAAAAACTTCATAAATATTTATTAAAACCGAGGAGCTGTGCTTTTAATAAAGTGTAAACCCTCGGTTATTTTAATCAATTGGTACAGATTGAAATGCAGGAAGAAATTCATCTATTATACAAAGATTAAGAGTGAACAGATGCTACATTGAGGATGTAATACTAATAAAAAGATTTAATGCATTTTAAAAAGCTTTATCGCAGTTAAAAATATCAACAATAAATAACGAGCATGATAGATCACAATGTGTTAGTATAAATCTAATTCTTGTTATATGAGGTGAGTTAGTTGAGTATAGTTGAGCAAAGTACAAAATTGGATTTAGAAAGAATTATATTTATTGGGAGAACATTCAAAGAATACATGGATATGTTTTCATTCTCTGAAGATGATTTAAGTAGTAAAAAAATACTAGATTGTCCTGCTGGCGCATGCTCTTTTGCAGCAATAGGGGAAAAGGTAGGTTTGAATATTACTGCTTGTGATATTGTCTATGACCATTCAGTTGAATCCCTAAAAGGGAAAGGTTCGAGAGACATAGCACACACAATGAAGCATATGGAACAAGCTAAAGGTAATTATATTTGGAATTATTTCGGTAATGTAGAAGGTTTAAAAAAGCATCGGGTAAGTGCTCTAAATGACTGTACAAGTCACATGAAACTATCAAGTAATCGATACATTCCAGCTGAATTACCAACATTACCATTTGCAAATGAACAGTTCGATATAACGTTATCTGCGCATTTTCTGTTTATGTATGCAGATAGATTAGATTACGATTTTCATATTGCGACTATAAATGAACTATTACGAGTAACAAAAGATGAAGTTCGAATCTTTCCGTTAGTAGATTTAGAAGGTAACCGATTTGAACAGTTAGATAGGATCATCAACTATCTTACAGTGCAAGGTTATAAGGTTGATGAACTCAGTAGTAAGTATGAATTCCAAAAAAATGCTAATTCAATGCTGAAGATAATAAAATAAGAACAGGGGGTAGCGTTCAACGTTACCCTTTTCTATGTAATTACATATAGAAGATACCCGTTAAATCGTTAATCAAGTAATAATCTCATTTAATATAGTCAATTTTTTAGTTAAAATGTTTATATATTCCATATCAAAATATGTTGTTAGTAGGTATAGCTTGGAACTATCTTTCTGTCTTATTCGCTGGAAGTAATAAAGGATTTTGTTCTCCGATGTGCAAATAGTCGTCTTGAATAGCATGGCTATAATCATTGTGAATTTGATCTGGTTCGTTGTAGCATTTCAATCATATACACAACAAGATAAAGAGCAATCCCCCCTGCGGAATGTATAAAAAGATAAGAAATGTATAAATTAATGATTGTTGTCTAACTACACTGATAATTAAATTATGTAAGGTGGTCACTTACAGGAAGTTATGTTCCTATAATTCAAAACAAATAATATTAAACATAACACTATGAAGAAGAAAAGCAATTGATGAAAGGACGATAATTTATGATTATTATTCATGCTGTGACTCATGTAAACCCTGCGAAGGAAGAAGCATTTCTTAAAGATATTCGTTCATTAATTACTGCCTCTAGAGCAGAAGGTGGAAATATTTCCTATGACCTAATGAAAGATACCGAAAAGGAAAGTGTGTATACAATGGTAGAAGCTTGGAAAGATATAGAGGCTGTTAACAGCCATAACGCAAGTGAACACTTTACATATTTTACGAGCAAGGCAACAGAATATCTCATTGCGCCACTGGACGTGAAGATTTATGATGCTAAACAATTAGAAATGTAACACATAGTTGTACATCATTCATTCAGCGACACCTTTCCTTTAGTGGAGGTGTCTTATTTTAATTCATAGTGTAAATGAGTAATGTTTAAACGAAGAAAAGATTCAAATCGTGATGAATGATGGATTAATTACATTAGGATTCTGTACATATTATACTTATACAAAGGTGAGATCATGAGGTTCAGTAAAATTCATTTTAGATGGAATAAGGGCTATGGTGTTTATATCAACACAAACAAAACCAGCTAATATGGTCAATAGTAGCTGGTTTTGAAATAAAGAATGAAGCTCAGTGGAACTTGCTATGCTATTTGCTTCCTCTTAATCGTTCTATATATAGCAATCAATAAAATGATGCTAAGTAGAAAAATCATAGGATAATGTACCAATGGGTCTAAGACTGGAATGCCAAACAAATTAATTGCATGGAACGAATTAACAAAATCAGGTGCAGTTATGAAGTTCGCAAAACTATACTTCATCACATAATCCCAAAACGGAATGCTAAATGAAATTGTTGGTAAGATAAAGATCGATGCACTAATAATGAATGACATTAATGTATTTTTTGAAAGTGCAGACACTACTAAAACTAATGTCATAAAAGCAATAGCAACTAGAATATGAATGCCGGTTTGAATAAGAAAAAACTCCAACATAGTCAAGTTATATGGTGTATGCTGTGTGATCATTTGGATAGGTGCATCCCATCCGCTATTCCCATAAACATACATGTTCATTAAAACATCAAATGTTAACCAAGACAAAATCACAAACAATACGTAAATGATGGACGCGAAAATTTTTGCTGTGATACTCTTACGACGACCATGTGTACTACTATATATTAACTGATCCATCCCCGTATTCGTTTCATTCACAAATATTGTAGCTAAACCGATTAAGATCATTATACTTGTAAAAAAGCGAGAATAATATGCGAACCCAATTGTTTCTTGTGGACCTTTACTATAAATGAATGTTTCAAAATTCAAATCTTCTAACATATTTTTTTCTAACAAAGCTTCCTTGTATGAAAAATCACTCGCGCTTAATTTACTCATATAATTTTGAAGTTCAGATAATCTATTAGGAATTACTAAACTATTCATCGTTTCATTATCAAATAGAGACATTATCACAAATTGTTCAGCAACTTCTTTTTCTGATAATGTACCTTCAATACTTTTCGGTATAAGCAATTCTTGTATATTTGACGCATTATCTAATTTCTTCTCAGAAATAGCTCCTTCCCAATTTTCCGCCGCTAACTGTAAATCACCCTTTAACTCCAAAGCCTTATATGGGGAGGTTGGTATATGTGCACTTAAACTAATCATACTAAAGAGGATAAACATGAGTCCCATAGTAATGTAAATGCCTTTTTGACGAAATAATTTGTATAGCTCAAACTTTACTAGCTGCTTCATATGGCTACCTCCTGATCAAAGTAATATAAATAGAGATCTTCTAGGTTAGGAGTTGCTTTAATAGCTCTTTCGTCAGGTTTCATTTCAGAAATGACTCTAAGTCCAATTTCATTTTGCTGACGAATAATATTTCCTACCTTATATTTTGCTTGAAATGCTTGTACCTCATGCTCTTGTACATTTATTGTCCATACATAGTTTTTAATTTGTTCTAGTAACTCTTCTGGCTTTTCTTTATGAATGAGCTGACCTGCTTTTAAGACAAGTATTTCTTTTGCGATGAATTCAATATCAGAAACGATATGTGTTGACAATAAAACAATTCGATCCTTTGAAATGGAAGATAGTAGATTTCGGAATCTAATGCGTTCCTCAGGGTCTAGACCCGCTGTAGGTTCATCCACAATTAATACTTTCGGGTCATTTAATAGTGCTTGGGCAATGCCAACTCTTTGCTTCATCCCACCTGAAAACTTACCAACTTTTCTGTTACGGTGCTCTGTCAAATTGACGACCTCTAATAGCTCAGCAACTTTTCTTACTGCTGCCTTTTTCTCAATCCCTTTTAGAGCAGCGATGTACATTAAATACTTTTCAGCAGTAAAGTTCTTATATAATCCAATGTATTGTGGCAAATAGCCGAGTACGTCACGATATTCTTCTCCTAACACTTCAATATCTTTCCCATTTAATAAAATACGACCCGAAGTCGGCTTTATTAATGTAACGAGTATGCGCATCAATGTCGTTTTACCAGCACCGTTTGCTCCTAAAAACCCGTAAACTCCCTCAGTTAACTCAAATGAAACATTATTTACTGCTAATTTATCTCCAAACTGTTTTGTTACTTTATCAATTGTTAAATTCAAGGAAAACACCTCTATTCATTTTTTTGTTTTACAAACAATATGGTTGTTAAGAAAATGCTTATGACACTTTAGATGATAGGTCTAAATTCAATTCATAAATTTACTTATGATATTGCTAGATGACGATCTATTATTCTATTTATGAAGTTGATCAACACAGTTAATTAAACGAAAAAGGCTTTGAAAGAGTTTTAAAAAAATAACATGTAGTTTTTTCCATTCATATATTAATGATCTTTGTTTGAAAAGATTAACACGTAAGTGAAGGAATTGGGATTCTTGCACATTTGAAAGAAGGGTATTTATATTGAAGCAACAAAGTTTAAGAGAAGAGTCATAAAAACACTAGAATTTATCTTATGATAGATACTGTTGTAGATACCAAAAACATATGTAAAGTAAGACAGAAGGGAGGGGATATTAGAGATTTACTTTCTCATCAAAGAGGTACATAGGTCAAAAAAGTGAATAAAAGTTCATAAACACTCGTACTTCGTTACTATTTAAAACAAAGTACGAATTTAGCTATTAGTAATCCATTTAAGTAACTACGATTAATTGGAACAGCGAAGGAGAGGAAACAATAAATAAAAATATAAAACACAGGAAATAAATTTCCCAGAAAGAGTATGAAAATATATAAATAATGAATATTAAAGTTTTTCATAAAATTTATACTGATTGGGTTCAGTTTTAGAAGAAATGATGTGGCGAGTAACGTGATTATTTCGTAGAACAGTTACGAAATAATGTGTGAATACATACAGGATAACTGGATAGACCTAAAAATCCGTCATATTTAGAATTATAATTCTAAATATGACGGATTTTAAATTTTATTAATGTTAACAACTAATTTCATTTTGTGTCTCAATATCATAAGTTTACTTTTATTATGAGACATATTAAGTCTTTTCGCATTTGCTTCCTATAATATATATTATGTAAACTAGAATAATTTTACGCCACATAGGCTCTAATATCCTCTAGTTCCTATAATATCTATCCTCTGGAACATATCTTCAACACATTCCTAATAATGTTTCACGTTTTTAATGTGAACATTAATTCTTCTCTTGAACGATAATGCTGAACTATTATACGGATAATGGATTATCGTCTAAATCACATAATTTTTTAGGAGGTTTTCTCTTAAAAGCTGCTATAGATGATTTCATATTGTACATCCAAATTGAAAAAAATTACTCATCACATACGGTTGTCAGTTATGAGTATGATTTGAATCAATTCTTAGCATGGAGTTAGCAACTATTACCAAAATACAAGTATGCCGATTTAACCGAATCATAGTGTATTACATTTGTTTTTTTTAAATGAATTACGAAAAGCTGACCTCCCTCCCTCATGCTTTTCGTTACACCATTTGGATCATACATTTGCGACTTTAATGTTCCAAAAGAATATTGATATATGTACGCTTCAAGAGTTGTAAGGACATGAAAGTATTACGTCTACAGAAGTATATACCCATGTAGAATTTGAACAGAAAAAGAAAGTGATTGACTCTTTTAACATATTTTAATGCCTATTTAAGTTGAAAGGAAGATAACTATCCATTAGTGGGTAGTTATCTTTTTGCTTTTGTATGCTAGTGGGTTGATAATCACCATAAGAAGCCTGGTGTGGTTCACTCCACGAAAAAACTGCCCTGCAGTTACTTTAGGTTACTAAGGTTGAAGAAATTCAGTTTCTATTTTGTTCTGATTTTAAGGAGAAAAGATGCCACGAATGCTAGATGTACTGTCACAGCTAACTTCGTCAATATGGGCAACTATGGATAATTGGAATACAATAGCGGATTTCTAAGGGTGGTCGCCTTCATTCCCTGAAAGGGGGTGAGGCGTATGACGGTACTTGAAGCGTTGATGTTGGCAATTGCATTTTGCGGGCTGATCATTTCGGTACTGTCTTTTAATAAAAACGACAAAAAATAGACCACCCTTTGTATCCTGATAAGATGAGGGCGGTCTATTTCACATGATTTAGCCGACTCCTGAAGGAATCGTTATTGTTAGGCCGTCGGTGTTGCTGCACCTTCGGTCTTTCTTATTGTATGCAGTTAATGCTTGTCTAGGATTAGAATATCATAATTGTTGGTAAATGTACAAATAACATAGACGCCAGTACAATTTAGTCACGTTATATATGTTAGTCCAACCTTCTATAGAAAATAACCATAAATATTAAGGAAAAAACAATTATAGGAAGTGCAAATAATAATGATGGAAAAGGATTGGAAATACAGGGTTGTTCCCCCTACCACGCTGATCTCACTTTTGATTAGGAATACTCAACTTGATAATAACAAAAATGAGGATATAGTTAATTTTTTCTAAAAAAGCTTTTTTCTAAAAGATTGTTGTTTTTTAGTATGCTAGTTCTTTATTTTGTGTTAATTTGTAATATAATACCAGGGAGTGTGGTAACGAATCAGGGAAAACTTGATTTTTACATAGATTTGTCCACTCAAACCTATATTCTCAGTTGTCAAAGAACGAGTCATAAGGAAAATATAACATATTTCCTTCCTCAATCTAGAATGATTACCTGCGTACATTATTAACCTATTACTAAAATGAACAAATAGTATTCAAGGTAAACTATTTTGTTAACTCTCGTTAACTAAAATAATAAGGGGGAATTAGATGAAATATACATTAATATTTACATGTATTATTATTACGACCTTTGTTTACGGCTGTTCTTCTGAGCAAAGTGCAATTATAGCAAGCCTAGAAAAACAGGTAAATGACTTAGAAACACAAAATGAACAAGAAAAACCAGTTTGATTTTCCCTCCATTTTAGAAATTGCTGTACGACGGCCCTCTGCTAAATTACCTTTCGTATGAGGCACTTGTTACACCTAAGTTAGTTATATGTTATACTGGCCAAAGAATTCTGGACGATGTCGTCACACATAATAGCCTAAGCAGTATCAATCCCTAATATTATTTACACTCCCCCACCCTCTTTGAGTTACTGCTAAAATGACATAAAAATAGAATTTAGCGATAAATTTTAATGATAGACGGTAATTACAGATTGTTATCATTAGGAAATAACAAGGAAAAATAATATAGCGCTTAAAACTTCAAGAAATTCTTTCGTTTATTTCTTTCAACCATTTTATCTTCCGTTCTAAAGGAGTAGGACTTGCATGATAATAAAAAGGTCTATTCGTATGTTCTATCCCAACAATTTTCTCTAGCGGTAGTGAGGCATACGCTTGCTCTGCTAGATTTTTCACTATTGGATTAGTGCCCCACGCCAATATGATAGGTCCCTTACTTCTCGTCAATACATCTTTTAGCTCTTCTTTACGTTCACTTGAAAAAATGCTGTGGGATTCAAAGCCTTTACTAGTCGCTTCATCTACCGATTGTTTAAACTTAGTTAAATTACCTGCTCTAATATCTGAGAGATTAATTATAAGAACATTATTCCATTGTTTTAATAGCATGCAACGCATAATTTGATATTGGGTATTGTCAGTTTTAGCAGGAGTGAAGTTTTTAAGAATTTCTTCTTTTTTGTAATGAGGGATTTGATATGTTGAGTACTTGGGTGAGCATAAACCTGGGTTTACTAGAACAAACACTGCGTCATACTTGGAATGACATTTGTTATTCTTGTGGTAGATTTCCGCATAATTTCTACATTCAAACACTTGATTATCTATTTCTATATTATAAAAGCTACCTTTTACACTATACAAGTTCTTTAAATGTTCTGCTTTTACAAATTCCATATTCTCTCCTCCAAAATGATTGTTTTTAGAGATGTTTATATAGAAGTGTATTCCTTAGTAGTATTTGCTATACCTCCTCTTTATCACTCTTGCTTAGCTATGATTCACATTGCTATATTCTTGTAGTTGACATACATCACTATAGTAATCCTAGGGTCTTTTAATATTGTAACCATACCACCTTGAATTAATTTAGGTGCATAGTATTTTGTAGTGTTAGCGTGTTATTGCATGCACCAATGCCCAAATTTTAATAGATGGTTCAACCGCCTTATGTTCAACGATAACTAACAATATAAAACCATTTTTTATAGAATTAAATTTATAACCATAGCAACAATGTTTTCGAAAAGAGCCTTTGGTTCATTTCTGGATTTAATAAGTCTTAAATATAAAATATCTATTCTATATTCGGTGCTAAGGGATGAAAACTAACATCATCACTCTATGCCTTCTTGGATGAATTGTACTAAAAGATAAATGACATGACCGTTTTAATATGAAGTTCATGTATTTATCCCATACTTGTTGGAGATGATAGAAACATCTAATCTGTTTAGAGGTGTTTCTCATGAATAATCTATTGGATAAAATCTGTGAGGTAAAATTAATTAATAAGAGAACTGGAGAAAGACACGATGAACTAGAAATACAATATGCTAATATTGCTGAACCTGAATACTGTAGATATTATTTAATATTAATTGAAGATAAAAAAACCGATAAGGCTATTGATAGATTTTCCGTTAAAAATATTTGTGTATATAACTTCAAAACTAAATGCTATGAAAGTATTCAAGGGCTATATGTCCATTCATTAATGGAGCAAATTATGTACATCATATTATTCAAGTTAAAATATACAGAACAACCTGGAGTATTAAAAGAAGTAAATTAAATCTTTCATTCTTTTATGCAAATAACGAATAAATAAGCTATATATATGAATTGTGCTGGCTAATATTATAAGAATTTAAGATCTGCATTATATAATGACGCTGAAATCTAAATATCCATTTCACATTACTAATAGAAATTACCTCTACTAAGATGTTTACTTTAAAACTTTGTTTTATAGATTCACCAAAAAAATTTACATTTTTTTGTTAAATTATTCTCAAAAATCCATTTTTTTGATATAATACTAAACATTATATTGCAATATTCTACTAAATTCTACAGAGGAGGTAAATTTTGAAACAGTTAGCGCGAAGTACACTTTATATTATCTTAATATTCTTAATTATGAGTCTCATCATTTTAATACCGAAGGAATCGTATAATATCGATATGAATGATGGAAATGGGATTCAATTACATTTCATTACTGGATTTGAAGCATATAAGACTCAGCTAACCAATTTTATTACAAGCATTAAAGAGAACAAAGGTTTTGGACTAACTTATACTGGGATAGAAATAAGTGAGGAAATAAAAAGATATATGGGGAGAAGTATTAAACTGATTCTTCCTGCATTCTTAATAGGGTTTGTCGGTGGATCATTAATTGGATTAATTATATACTATTTTAGAAATAAGAGATTATTTAAATACATAAAATCTTTTTTAGATTTATTGTTTACAATACCGGATTTCTTTCTACTTCTTTGCTTACAACTCATATTAATTAAGTTTCCTTTATTTGGACTTCCAAGAATTGACCTTTATGGTCATGAACAAGCTAGTAATATACTCATCCCGACCATAATTTTATCCATATACCCAGCAATCTACATGGTTAGAGTGATGTATAATAACCTTATGCTTGAGGAAAGTAAACTTTATATGGTCTATTTATCAGCAAAAGGTATGTCAAACCTTAGAAAGATTTTCATTCACGGATTATGGAATTCATGGAACAGTATACTAAGCGCTGCTCCAAAAATGATGATTTATATTTTAACGAGCTTACCAATAATTGAGATATTCACTGATTATAAGGGAGCTGCGTACAGGTTTCTTGTAGCGACAGATCGCAATGAATATCAAACACAAATTGCTTTCCTTATCACCTTTATGCTGATCATTTTCTTAACAGTACTCATAACGAAGGTATCACAAATTTTCTTAACTCCGACATTTAAGGTCGATGATCAGAACAGTTTAGCTACTGTTAATAATTCAAATAGTGTACTTAGAAAAGCTATGAATTTTTTGAAAACAAAGATAAAAGAAAATTGGCAATTAACAATCGGATTATTATCGATTAGTTTATTGCTACTGTTTAGCATTTTATCTAGTATTCTACCGATATTTGACATGACACGTGTTAAGCATTTATGGATAGATGAAAAGTTATACTTGCCTCCTGTGCCTCCTATGGGTGAATATCCACTTGGAACTGATGAATATGGGAGAAACCTAATTGAACTATTCATTGTTGGGGCGAAGAACACACTAACTTTGATCTTTGGCATAGTGTTGTTAAGATATGTTTTAGCCTTTATCATTAGCTTTGCAATTAGAAATACAAATAGTGTATTTAGAAAAATCATCTCTTTTTGGAATGATCTTTTAAGCTATATCCCAACTATTATTTTTATTTTAATCATTTCAGCAATTCCACAGCTTGTAATTAGTGAATGGAGATCGTTATGGATGATTATACTCATTGCATTAATAGAATTAGGTGCAGTTGTCCATCTATTATCTAATGAACTAGACAAACTCTCGAGTTCTGAGTATGTTAAATCAGGTGTTGCTGTAGGGAATACGGCACTAAAAAATTATCGTTTCTATTATTTACCTCATCTGTACCCTAAAATTATCGTTAATTTTACAGCTGATCTCGCTAAAACGACAACATTACTTGCGCAACTAACGATCATTGGTGTTTTTATATCTCAAGAGAAAATACAAATGGCTTATACTGGGCAATGGGTGTGGATTAGTAATTCACAATCATGGATGGCATTGTTACAAAATAGTGCCGTAGATATTAGGGTTAACCCTTGGGTTCCATTTTGGACGTGTTTAGTCATTACGTTACTTATCATTAATTTTATGGTTATTGAAAGAGGATTACAAAAGTATTTACGTAAAAAGAAAGTAACTATGTAAACATCAAAAGAATAATGTATCTTAAGCCTCTCTGCACTTATAAGTCGAAAAAACTTGTGTAGAGAGGCTTTCTTTCATTACCTTTGCTCGTGTGTCTATATATATTTGTGGAATGATCTTATCTAGTAGGTTTTGATGCGGGATAACACTGTACATCTATTCATATTCATGGAAATTAGTATCCTTTGGCATTATGCTACGAATTGTTTGAGCTTCACCTTTGTTTAAAGCAGAGACAACAAATTCTGTTCCCCAATGTTCTGAGTTAAAGGTTTTGTTTCCATCATTGTAAAAGAATAAAGAAAACCATTTTATCTTTCCTGTTTTATCTAGGTATTTTGTTGTCAGTAGGCTAATTAATTCTGGAGATAAGGCTGTTTTAATAATGGTCATACCATGCATGACATCCATAGTATAATCCT
Source organism: Cytobacillus sp. IB215665 (assembly GCF_033963835.1). NCBI lineage: Bacteria > Bacillati > Bacillota > Bacilli > Caryophanales > Bacillaceae > Cytobacillus > Cytobacillus sp. IB215665. The sequence goes on along the minus strand of NZ_JAXBME010000011.1, from coordinate 120,403 downwards.
CATTTATTAGCAATAATTCGTCGAAAATTACTTTTTCCTCATTCCAACAATGGATTTCAATTGTATTTGAGTGTTTTAAAAAGTGCTTAATTAATGGAATCCAATAATCATAATTTAACGGTACGCCTATCCACGAGTCTTCTTTAAGATAAGTTGATACCGAAAAATATATTTTATTAGTCATATCCCCCAACCTTTCTAACCTTATGAAAATTTTATGGAATCGGTATGGAGTGCTTTGTATATTATCTAACTACTACTTCTCTTAACACATTTCTCAAAATTGTAAGTTATTGATCTACTATTTCCTAAGACGAATATTATTACATGTAATAAGAAATTTATGTAGTAGTTTACACTATAGTTTGCATGAATTGTCTCTTTCCATTGCTCAATTTGTTGCTTGACTTCTTGCATAAATGGGCGGTGTGGTTTTTTTATGTAGATTCTCCTCTTCATTATATAGTAAGTTCATGCTGCTTAATGAAGTAGATTAAAACTTTTTAAATGATTGTCACATATTTTTCGAATAACAAATACCAATTTAGTAGCACTGTAAAAAATATTTCGTATTCTTTTAATAACGACTAAATAAAGAGGTGCTTTTATTTTGGCTACATTTGTTATTGATGCAAAATCCCATTCAGTTATAGCTACAATACCTGAAGGGAATTTCCCGCCTGCTACCTTTAAAGCAACCCCCTTCTCTCTTACACCGAACGAAAAAATTGCCTATTTTATTAACAGTAACGGTATGAATGATCCTGTTATTTCAGTTATTGATGTGAAAACTCATTCTTTAATTGCACCTGTACCTGTCGGAGATAATCCTATAGCTGTCGCTGTTGCACCAAATGGAAAAACTGCCTATGTTGCCAATGCATTCGGAAATTCTATCACTGTCTTGATATCAAAACCCATAGCGTGGTTACAACGATTTCCACCGAGCCATCTTTACCATTTGATATTGCTTTTTCTCCTGACGGAAAACTTGCTTATATTGCTGGAGGCGTCGGGACGACAAATGGCACCATTACTGCTATTGATGTAAAAACTCATTCAGTAATTGCGATACTTGATTTATCTGGAACATCACCACTTTTTGTTACCTTTACACCGGATGGTAGATTGGCTTACGTATTTGCTGTTCAGAGTAGTCAATAACTATGTCCAACCGCATGTTAAGTTAATTCGTTATTAAAAACACATCGAATAAAGCTATTATTCTAGCAAGTCTTGACAAATGCTCTTTAGTTAAATTGATCATTTATTAAAGAATGATTAAGTTGACTTAGCACATAAATACAAGCATCACACTTTAAAGTGCATAAGATATTGTATAACCATTAATCATCACTCCACCCCCTCCTTAACTTTGCTTTTGCGAATGACTGAGGAGGGTGTACATATGCTGTTGAGCACGATATCTTATAATGATTTTGCCCAATGGGAAAAAGGGATTGTTTCATTTTCTTTGTTAACGTTAAGATGTCTCGCTAAAAAAGCTAAGTTGAATAATAATAGCCTGTGTTTGTATTAAGTGAACTTTTTGGTGCGATCATATAGAACATAAATTCCATGGTTCTGACATGTGAATTATTCTTACACACATGGCAATTATATTGAGGCGCAACATAGCTGTTGAAATAACCAAAGATAGTATAATAGTTTCCAAAATATGTTATAAATAAAAAATTGATTATGTGTAAGAAGCTTATTAATTAGAAGAATCTGGATAACATATTGAACATCCTACATATTATTGAGGAATGAGTAGAATAACAAGCTAATGTTTAGTAAAATTTACTAAACGAGAATAATTTTAGAGGTGGCTTCAGATGCCTAAAGTTGATAATTTACTAGCAATATTATGGATGCTAAGTACTGGTAAAAAAATAACTGCAAACGAAATCTCAGAAAAATTAGAGATCAATATAAGGACTGTGTATCGATATATTGATACACTTTCTACAAGTGGTGTACCTATAATTTCTGACTCAGGTCATAACGGTGGATATACTTTAATGACTAATTTTATCCAAGCTCCTCTTTTTTTTGATAATGAGGAACAAACATCCTTATATCATGCTGCTGTTTTTGCAGAAGAAGCGGGATACTACGGGGGTGAAGCACTTTCTAGTGCAGTTTCAAAACTAAGTAAATATTCCAATCAAGAACAAGAAAGAAAAATAAGCCAACGCAAAGCTAGTCTTGAAGTTATAAATCAAAAAAGCTCCTTCTCTGCGGTCCCTCTCCTAAAAGAACTAGAGCAGGCAGTTGCCGATAGATACGCTGTTAATATACAGTACCATAAAAGTAGCGAAGAGCAATCGAAGTTTAGATTAATTGAACCATACACAATTATTTATTGGAAAACTAACTGGTATGTAATTGGATTTTGTCATCTTAGGAATGATATACGCAGTTTTAAAGTTAAGCGTATTGATACCATCATACAAACGGAATATCAGTTTAATAAGCCAAAAGATTTTTCAGCACGTGAATTTTTTTTAAAAAATATTCTTCCGACTATGGATGATAAGGAAGAGATTATTTCTCTAGTTATTAACGGAAATAAAAACACCTTGGATGAAATATGCCAACATTGGTTTTTAGAAAATTATTTACATGAACGGACTCCTAATCAAGCGATATTCCTACTTGAGAAAGAAATACTAAATACATATGTACCTCACATGATTTTGCCTTATGGTAAATCTATTCAAGTGCAAGAGCCAATAAGTTTAAAAGAAAGGCTGATCGAAATTCTTTCGGATTTAATAAAATTTCATGAAAAATAATAACTTCCCTGACGCTATCTGTCAGGGAAGTTATTTTATAATTGCTATAATAATTTTGATTGGAGTGTTATTAGATGCAAACGAACAGAGTTCTTCTTTACGTATTTAATACGATGTCAGATTGGGAGTATGGATATTTAATTGCCGAATTAAACTCTGGAAGATATTTTAAAAAAGGTTTAGCTCCTTTAAAAATAATTACAGTTGGAACTAATAAAGAAACGATTACTACGATGGGTGGACTGAACATACAACCAGATATTTCACTTGATGATTGTAATTTAAAGAGTAAAGATCTTTTAATATTACCTGGAGGAAATACGTGGGGAGATAGTATTCATCAACCTATCATAGCAAGAGTTGGAGATGCTTTAAAATGTGGTACAATTGTTGCTGCTATCTGTGGTGCAACTGAAGGGTTAGCGAATGCTGGCTACCTAAATTCTAGAAAACATACTAGCAATAACTTAGATTATATAAAAATGAGCTGTCCAAATTATAAAGGAGATCAGTTTTATGAATTAGGACCTGTGGTATGTGATGAGAATTTAGTAACTGCATCAGGGATATCTCCTCTGGAATTTGCTATGGAAGTACTAAAAAAAATAGATGTATTCGCACTAGACACATTACATTCATGGTATAACCTAAATAAGTTTCATGAATCTAAATATTTCTTCCAGTTAATGGATTCATTAAATAACTAAGTCTAATTGTTAATATTGTAAAAATGAATAAGTGCGAATCATTATGTAGCTATAAAATAATATGAATTACTGATTGCCAACAAGTTTTTTTATGATTTAGAATAAGGATTATCAAGTGATCGTATTTTTAAAGAATGGATTTCTATAAACGGTGGCTGTCACTTTAAGTTTATAAGGTTAGGATATTATCTAGGTTATAGCGTTATAAAAAATTTAGTAAAACAACTAGAAATAGAACATGTGTTAACTCTTTGGAAGAATAAGGATATTAAAGAAATGGTTAATGTGCAGCTTCAAAAATTAATTTCATGGCGTTCATTACCTATTAAATTTGTTAATCTATCTTCATCAGTGTAAATGACTAATAACTATTAAGGTGTTCTTACTAAAAAAGGAATAAGCATGCTTTTAAATATATATAAAAATTAGGTGATTATCCAGCATGTCTTATTCTTTTTTTATATTCATTGATTAATCCAAACGGTTCACTTAAAACGTTTATTCTAATATACAGTTGCGATTTAGCTTTTCTCACCTAATTGTCTTACAATTATATGGTTTGTGAAAAGGTTATTCATATGGCATAAAGTCAAAGGCATTTTCAACATTGCCATTTTTTATGTTTTCGGTTACTTTAAATAAACTAAAGTATATATCATTTATTTCTTTATCATTTATTTTGTCCTTTGAAAGACCTTTACCTAAAATCCATGTTGGATAGTTTTCTGCATCTGTCATTAAATATCCTTGTGTATGTCCCATATAATCACGGGAGAATGCTTCGTCGTAAGTACCTCTATAATCATCTTCCAAATACACCCAGAGAGGTTTGTATAGTCCTACAAAGAAAACTGGTGTATGAAAGTTGCTAATGAAGACATCTTTATTTGTAGGTAACGATGCTTCTTGAAAAACATCTTCTGTTAATACGAAAGCATCATATTGTATGTGGTCCTCAGCAATTTGTTCTAAGTTAGCCTGATGTAATAATACATTGTGGGATTGTATGTCTGGTAGTGTCCCGATTACACCAACATTTAGTAAGACACCGTCGTAAATCTGAAACTGTGTATTTTTTACATTTGTATAAGTTAAAATGAATGCCATGATAACTGTAATCGTTATTAAAACTTTAGCTAATACTAATTTTTTCATTAACCTTCCTCAATTCTAAAAATAATCAATATTGTCCAACTTTTTTCTCATATGCAAGACGAATCTCTTGAAAAAAAGTTCCAAAATTTAAGATGGAATTTATTTGTATTTCTTAGTTTAAAATTAAACATATTAGAATATACTTCAATGGTTCTAATCCATAAGAAGATAATCCCTTTTTTTGTATATTAGTTTATAATATTTGGTAGTATGAGTATATATTAAGTGAAAAGGAGGATAATTGATGAAAGCTAACAAGACAAAGAAAATGATTTCCGGCGTAAGTGCTGCAGTTGTATCACTTTCATTAACTGGGTGCGGGGAATCAACCTTACCTGAAGTACCAGATAATGAAGATTGTTTAGATTGGGAATTTGATCATGAGTTGGGAGTATGGGAATGTGATGATGATGATTCCGATTTTTATGGACACTATTTTTTATTTGGCAAAAGTTATATTAATAAAAGTAAACTGATTAAGAGCTCAGCCTATAACTCGTACAAATCAACCTCAACGTACAAAAATGCTACTACAAAGGCCGGTTTTGGTTCTGGAGCAAAAGGAGGGTTTGGGGGTTGATTTAAAGGAATATCTTACGAACGGTACGAGGATAACAAGTGATGATTTTTAACCCTTTTGTACTAAACTATGGCACATAGTTTTTATGGAAAGATTTACAACGCAAATATATAAATTTTATAAGAAGCTAAAATGGTGTTCGCTCAGGAATAGACATTGGAAAATGAATCTTATTTCTTACCCCTTGGTAGGAAATGAGAAATATATTTAAGGAGAAATAACAAATGGTAAATTTTTTACTTTATTTAGGAACTAATATTATTATGCTTGTTATAGGATTATTTTTAATGGAACTGACAACGAAAAACAAAGAGTTTAGATTAATTGCAGATGGGAATAAAGCAGCCGCTTATGTTCTTGGTGGTAGATTAGTTGGATTAGGGATAGTTCTATATTCTACATCTGCTAATTCTCTTAACCTTGTTGATTTAATGATTTGGGGATCCATAGGAATCGTCGCACAAATTGTAGTCTTTTTCTTAGCAGAATTACTTACTCCTCAATTTAAAATTACTAAAGCAATTGATGAAGATAATCAAGCTGTAGGTCTTTTCCTATTACTTTTATCAATAGCAGTTGGTTTAATTATCGCTGGATGCTTAACATATTAAAGAAAAAGGAGTGGGATTGCCTAGACTGAAGTGGCAATCCTTTTTCAATTCATTCACTTATTCTTATTTAATATAATAATCTTATGTCCTTAACAGTAAACTCGTACATAACTACTTTCTCAGATATGTATATATCGCTACCCATATATGTAAGTACAATTAGCTATTATTTTATGATTCTTTGTATATTTCCTTTTTCATCGTAATATACTCGGTAATTGTCCACGTTCCCATTTTCGTTATTAAGGTAATGAATGGAGTATTTTTCTACTTTGCCATCTTCAGACCAAGTAATAAATAATTGAGCCTCAATAATACCACTATTTAAACCTTCAACATCTATAGCATCAAAGAATTCATCATTAATTGATGTATAATCTTCATCTTTTCCTAAATCATACCTCCATAATTGTTCACTATTCTTCGCTCCCATCCCTTTCTGATAGTCACTTCCCAAAAGATGTTCAACTTCATCACTCGTTTGGCCTAGTATTAATGTTTCTTTGATTACCTGGACTGATAATGATTTATTCTCGTTTGCCTGATCTTCATTTTCCATAGTTTCTTCAACTGAAACATTATCTTCGTTTGATTGTTCATCTTGATCTTTGTTTTCTTCTCGCATAGCATTTTCATCCTGCGTTTGTTCGTCTTTATCTATATGTGTATCATTTTCCTTATTTTCAGATGTTTGTAGATCATTATTACTTGTTTTTTCCTTAGTGGTTTCTACAGAACTACAAGCAGTTAAAGTACCAAAACCTAATGTTAGTAAGATGCATAATATTTTCACAGATTTCATAAATGTCTCTCCTGTGGTGTCTAATCTAATGATGGAAGATTTACTTAAGTATCTCCTACGTGGCTATTTTAGTCCCAATAATTTAAAGTAAAAAACAGTTCCATGTAGTTTGCCATCTGATGACTGTGCATAGGATGGTATAGTCCCAGATTCTACATAACCCAAAGATTTGTATAAAATATTTGATGGATCACCTAATCTAGTATCCAATATTATTAAACTTCTACCTTCTTTCGTTGCTCTAGACTCGATAGTTTTCATTAGTGTTGACGCAATACCACATCTACGACTACTTGGGTCAACCATTAACTTTGAAACCTCAGCTCTGTGTGTACCATTTTGTTGCATAGCTAAATGCAACTGAACGGCTCCTCTAATTTCATTATTAATCTTTGCAACATACAAAATCACTCCAGGCTTAAGCACTTTGCTCCAATACTCTATTGCTGCATCTGTACTTATAGGTGCTAAAAAACCTACAGAAGCACCCTTATTAACAACTTCCTTTAACAATTTAGAAAGTTCTATTATGTTGTCGTCAACTGATGTAAGTTCAATTACTTCCAATGAATTATTCATAGTAATATTCTCCTTATATGTGAATTTAATAATCACCTTTTTCAGTTATTAGCTATACATTACTTCATCACGTACTCTACATCATTGGATATAGCATTGTTATATTCGTCATAATTGCTATAAATAATCCAATATTTTACTTCTTCCGTGTAGCCATCTGTCAATTCAATAGAAGATTTAACTAATTTAGCAGTTTTGTCAAACATTTTCACATCTTTAATATTAGGATCGCTTTCTCTTATTAAAGTTACACATAAAGAATCCTTTTGGCAATGTGTTGACGATCCCTCATACAAAAAATCTTTATACCCAGTAACCCATTTCAGGCTATCATTATCCATTTTTAAAACTGCTACTTCTATAGGTCTTAAATACTTTTTACTTTGATAAATGACAAAAACATGATTAGCTTTAACATCATAATCAATGATGGTTCCAACATTAATTTGATTTTGAAGTAATAATTCTTGAATTTGTTCTTCAAATGATAATCTATCGTCAACGTTCTCTAATTTAGAACAAGCTGATAACAGCATTACAGTACTAACTATCATATAAATAAATTTCAGTGTAATCACCCCTTTTCCTTAAATATGTAAATGTAAGAAAATTATATTAGGTACAGTAGTCATTAAAATATCTCGCTTTAAGCATCACAACAATTGTTTAAATCCAAGAAATACTAATATTCTACCAATTTTGCTAACTGCTTCCTAAATAACTCATTTATACATGCTAGACGAATGAATTCATGTAGAAGTTGCAAAATAAATATGGTAATTTTAGGACAACAATAAATGAAGTAAATCGAAACAAACAGGGCTGAAAACATTTGAATTTGTATAGATAGATGAACTAAAAGGTACTACAAGTAGCACAGAATGTTCCTACTGACATATAGAAACCATCTTTTAGTCTACTGACGGAGGCTTATTAAATAAGTGATATTTATATTTTGGTGAAGAGGATATATCATGAATTTTCGATCTATACCTTATTCCACGACATTCACATAGAGGCTACAAAAGTTAAATTGAATAATTCATTTTAGCTAATCACCCTACCCTCTTTTTTATTGTTCACACTTCACAAAAGAGAGGATTTTCGTTCGTGTATGGCGAAGAAAACTGAAAGTGGGTTTTTATCATTAATAAATCTGTGGAAGGAGATGTAATTTTGAATAAATATAAAGACAAGGCAGGCTTGTTTAGTGATTTTAATTTTAAATTAGTGGTGATAAATAGCTTGATTGAATTAGAGGAATTTACAAGATTTGAAGATGATTTACAAAAGTTAGAAGACAAATTTGTCGATAATTACGAATGGTATGAAGATATCCCTCCAATACCAGAACTGATGCAATATTTTAGTGAATTAGTTCTTGAAGAAAGTGATCTTAATTCGATCACGGAGCTAGTATTTGATGGAGGAAATGAAATTTACACATCATATTTAAAGCCAGATTGGGACGGAGATGATGATATTTTTGATGTGAAAAGTATAGAGGGTTATCAAAAGCTAGTAAATTTAAAAACAGTGTATGCAATTGGCATAGTTGATGAAGAGCTATTAGCACCAATGATAAATGATGGAATTTCAGTAGAGTAATCAATGATTGAGTTGAATAAAGGGCTGAAAGCAGCCCTTTTCGTTTTGAATATAGCCTATACAGGATGAATGCTAGTTAGTTCTACTCCTCCCCATCTTTCTTTTTCTTCGAGTTTGTAGAGAATAGATCACTTAAGAAGTCAAAAATATCTGACACCCAATCATCACCTTTTCCTTATTAAATTCATAACCAATACATATTTAAAAACAATATTACTTGTGTTTCATTGTTTGCGAATTAACTAAGCTATTTATTAATTTCTTTATTACAAAGGAGGTGGCCTAGTAAATTAGAAAAAATGTTAGGTTTCCGTTCTAAGGAATCCCCCACTTTAAATCAATACGTAGAATTTTATCAAGTAAAAACGATTTTCAATTAAATCTCGTTCGACTCGGTTAAGTTTGTACAGCTCTAAATGGGCAGCATGCACTTCTAGATTGGAAAATCGACACTAAAGTGTCTATGGTTTTATAAAGAATGTATGTAGAATAACTTTAATGGAATGATTAAGGCTTGTATGAAGTAGTTCATTAGTAGTTATAAGAATTTTATTGAAAATATTGAGAAAGTAATTATATACACAACATACGGATCATCTGAACTAAAATGTACAATTAACTATGGGGGTGTATTATGAAAAGAGTTAAACGAAGTGAACATTTAATTGATCCAGAAATACGAGATATTTTAGATGTTATGGGCAGTATGAGTTTAACCCCAGATAATTACTTAGAAGTTCGAGAACAACTTAAAGCGTTTTTCACTTCTAGTGTGACAGAACGATATGATGTTGAAATAGAAGAAATAAGGATTGATAATTTATTTGATGATTCTAAAGTGAGATTAGTTATTACAAAGCCGAAAAATAGAGCTGAGCAACTTAATCCATTAATTTATTCTGTACATGGCGGTGGTATGATTATCGGTAGTCCAGAAATGAATAATGAAAAACATGCATTTCTAGCACATCACTATAATTTTATCGGTGTCTCTGTAGACTATCGTTTAGCCCCTGAATTTTCTCAACCTGCTCAATTACATGATTGTTATTCAGGAATTAAATGGTGTATCGAGCACGCTAAAGAATTAAATGTTGATATTAATAGAATTGCTGTTGCTGGCGAAAGTGCTGGAGCTGGATTAGCTGCAGGATTAGCTTTATTTACTCGTGATTGTCAGGAGTTTAATTTTCATCATTTACAATTATCTGTACCAATGCTAGATGATCGTACGGCTATTGAAGAAACGCATCCATTTAATGGTGAATATTTTTTCGATAATGCTATCAATTATTTTGGGTGGAAGTCTGTTCTTAAACAAGAACCTGGAACTGAAGGCATTTCAGAATATTATTCGCCTGCTATGGCTAAATCTTTTAGGGGCTTACCAAGCACATATTTATGTGTAGGCTCTATTGATTTATTTGCAGATGAGACATTGGATTTTGCAAAACGTTTAATGTATGACGGTGTACTTACAGAATTGCATGTTTATCCAGGGTATCATCATTTAGGGTTAACTGTTCCAGATGCGTTTCATAGTAAGAAAGATGCAGATAATAGTTTAAATGCTTTACTGAGAGCCTTAAATATCCTTAAGTGAGTTATCGATATTTTATCAGAAAATGATAATCGGTGAAAATCCCCTCCTTTTAATGAACGGAATAAGGAGGTTACATATTTTTTTTAAACCTGTCTTTAGTATAATTAAGTTCAATATACTTTATAACAGCACCATATTGAGAATACCATTTCCAATTTGGTCAATAGTTATTACACTTATAGACTCATTAATCAATATGTTTCCTGTCTAAAAATGGGTAATCCCCTAATAAAATTAATCTTCTAGTTTGATAAAGCTCTCATTCTTTTATCTTCTGAACATCCACCTATTAACCACAATTGATCTTGTGTTTACTATAACAATAGGGTCTATTATAAACATACAATTTTTACATCAAAGATACAATTTTATCATACACTGTAAAATAATTATTTTTTAGAGAGAGGTGGATTTTTGGCTACTGTCGTAATTGATGTTAATACTCATTCTGCTATAACAACTTTTCCAAATTGGTATAGCTATTGGTACATCACCTTTAGATATCACTCCTAACGGGAATTTAGCATATGTTGCAACTGAAGATAATAACACTGTATCTGTAATAAATATATCAACACAGATGGTTATAGCCACCATTCAAGCTGGTATTAATCCATGTAATGTCGTTTTTACTCCTGATGGGAAAATTGCTTATGTTACAAACGGAGGTACAGGTCCCCTATTTGGAAATACTATTTCAATAATTGATGTTAAAACTCACTCAATTATTGCTACTGTTCAAGTTGGTAGCAATCCGAGTACCATCGTTTTCACGCCTGATGGAAAATTAGCTTATATTACTAACCAACTTGACAACACTATTTCTGTTATCGAGGTTAAAAGCCATACAGTAATAGCTACTGTTTCTGTTGGATCGCGTCCAGAATTAATTGCCATTTCTCCTAATGGGAAGCTAGCTTATGTTGCTAATGGTGGAGATGGTACTTTGTCTGTCATTGACGTTAAATCACATTCTGTGATTGCTACTGTGACTCTTAGCCATAACGTAAGAGATATTGCTTTCTCTCCTGATGGGAAAATTGCGTACGTTACAAATAGGTCTCAACAACAACAACCTGGAAATGTATCAGTTATTGATGTAAAAACCCACGCTGTCATTTCTACTATCCAAGTTGTTGACCCAATTAGAGTTCTTTTTACACCTGATGGAAAATTAGCTTATGTTACAAATTTTGGTGGCGTTGTATCCGTCATAGACGTAAAAACACATTCAGTTATTTCTACTACTCTTGTTAATCCTAGTATTAATGCTAATGTAAATGATATTGCTTTTAATCCTAATGGGAAAATTGCTTATGTAACGATTTCAAATGAAAATTCTGTTCCCGTCATCGATGTTAAAACTCACTCAGTAATTACTACAATTCCAATTCTAATAAGTAACATAGGTTCTGTTACCTTCTCACCTGATGGAAAATTAGCTTACGTAGTTGAATCTACTACATAGAATTAAGTATGTAGTAGATCACAACTATGTTTAATAGCTTAAAACACTTTCAATTAAACCTATTATTATTCACCCTAGACAAAGCTGGATATATATGTTAATTGTAGTGAAGGAATCCCTATCATTGTGGGCAATTTTGGTCAAGGGTATTTAAATTTGGTAAGTTAAGTCAAGGGGCCTTTAATGAAAGAGTTATTTCTTGAGTCTTTTTTCACACCTCTAGTTCCCCCTGTTATTTATCTATTAAGTTTAATTTTAAAAAAGCTTGTTATATAATAATTGCTACCCCCTATTTGCTATTTAGTTTTATAAAAGTAATTTATCTGCCTAAGCACATTAATGCAAGCTTAACAAAAATTCTTACATAACATAGAAGTACAAGTCAGGCATTTATGTAAAAACTCACTCAATCTAATTAACAGAATTACTCTTAAATGTGCTTAATTCTCATTTCAAAGTCCTTTTTCTTTAGTATTTTGCTTGAATCCCTTGTTACAAAAAATTGTATTACAGTACAACTATACATTTAAACTTCCCAATCTTTCCCCTAAAATGAAGAAAAGCACTAACCCTTGTTACAGGTTCGCGCCATTTTGTGGAAAAACTATTTTAGGTTGTCCATAAGTCAGAAAAGCTAATAAACTAATTTTTTATAACAATTATACAAATCAAGTTAGTTTATTCGTGTATATTTTCCTCCAATATGAATGCTATTTGCACAAGCATCAACTGTGCAAAAGATCCTCTCATAGTAGTTATATTCATTGTATTAAACCACCTAATATAAGATGAATTACATGTTTCTGTAGATATTACAGATTCCATATTTGCCATACTAATTGCTAATTTTCGAAATTCTTGCGGTTTCACCCAATGTTCTTCTGCAAACTCCTCATAAGGTACAACCCCCATTTCCACACAATAATCTGCTACTACTTCTTCGACAATTTCAACATATTGTTTGTAATACTTTTCCTTTTGTTCTTTAGTCAATTCTAAGGAAGCTGCAGATGCTACTTCAACAGGAGCAAATAAGATTAGTACAGCTAAAAGTACTTTAGTAAAATTCAATAAATTTGTTATATAATTCATTTTATTTCTCCTTATAGTATTCGTACTAAATAATAGAATAACATAAAACAACATATGAATTTACAGAAAAAGTTAATTTATCCATTTTATTAGTTATCATTTTGGTCTCTGCTAGTCGATAATGAACAGAAGGATTTGTAGGATTAAACATTGATAGGAGCCTTGATACAACGTGACATAAATAGAGTCAATAGGGTAACGATAAAAGCTCGATTTCATAATTTTTAAAATGTGAAATTGGTCTTATTGATATTTTTAATTTGCCTAAAGTTGTATATAATAATTTTTTTCACTACCGATGGTTTTAACACAGATAATTCAGTGCGTATGAAATTTTTGATCCACAAGATGGGAAAATACCAATCTTGTGGAACAGGTGAAAAATACTTTTTCACTGTTTACAAATCTACTCGAATTTATATAAACAACTCCCTTTCTCCTAGTATGTGCTGATTACGGAAGATCATTTTTTATAATAGTGACATTTTTGTCATTTTAGGAAATATCTATACATAATACGAATATTTATCATAATAAGGTAGCTAACTAGTACCAGGTATTAATTTTGGAGATCAAATTTAAAAGGCGATTGATATTTAATACCTTGTAGATAGTTTTACTAATTAGCATCGGTGTAATCACATAACCACATCAAATCTCTCAGACAGCTTTTCTTTTGGGTTTTATCGGTATTATCATTACAATAAGTTTGTTTTTTCCTCATACGACAGTAAAGTTTACTTATCTTCCGACCTCAAAGAAAATGAGGTTTGTTGTTCTTATAGTTTTATCATTAACATTCTTTTTTTCAGTATTTTATTATACAGTTAATCTCTAAAAACTATCTCTAAGTGTTTATAACCGTAGCAAACATTTACTTTGATAACGCTTTAATTTCAATCAATTTTCGTGTTTCATCATACACTCACACCTTTTTAGAGTCATTATATCTAGGTGTTCTCATTCTATAATTTATTTGCACCAGGACCATTTTATTTTTTTTGTAAATAAATAGTTGAATATATTTTTATAACAAATTATTCTTAATTACAACAATATTGTTAGATTTTAACGAAAGGAGTGTATTGATATATTTAACGTCAATGTGTCTATACGAAAAGGCGAAAATGAATAATAATTCTATTTCTAATTTTGAAGATTTAGTAAAAAATGATTATTCCAATATAGCAGGTATTGCTATTGCAAAAAATGAAAGTTTGGTTTACGAAAAATATTTTGATGGGTATACACAAGAGGATGTATTGCATGTAGCATCTGTAACAAAAAGTATCATATCAGCTCTTATTGGTATTGCAATAGATAAAGGATATGTTAACAATATTGAAGAAAAAGTATTAACATTTTTCCCTGATTATACAATTAAGCGTGGCGAAAAAACAATACAAAATGTCACCATAAAAGATTTGTTGACAATGACTGCACCATTTAAATACAAGTCAGAGCCATATACAAAGGTCTATTCAAGTGATGATTGGGTAAAAGCTGCATTAGATTTGCTAGGGGGGAAAAGTGATGTAGGGGAGTTTAAATATACTACTGTTGGCATAAATATTTTATCAGGTATTCTAACGATCGCAACTGGTCAATCAGTGCTTGATTTCGCTGAAGAGAACTTATTTAAACCTCTTGAAATCAAAGTTCCTAATAATGTTATTATACAAAATAAAGAAGACTATTTAGCTTTTCTAAAGGATAAGTATGTTACTGGTTGGGTAGCAGACCCTAAAGGTGTAAATTCGGCTGGTTGGGGGCTTACTTTAACTCCAAGGGATATGATAAAAATAGGTCAATTATATTTAAATGGCGGTGTATGGAACGGTAAGCAAATTGTATCCTTTAAATGGATAGAAGACAGCACAACAGAAAAAAGTCGATGGTTAGACGTGCCATATGGTTACTTGTGGTGGGTTGTTGATGATGGCTATGCAGCTTTAGGTGATGGAGGAAATGTAATTTTCATAAACCCTAAGAAGGAAATGGTAGTTACTATTGCTTCTTGCTACATGCCACGTGCCAAGGATAGAATTGAATTGATTAGAAAGCATCTAATGCCATTGTTCTAATGGAGCTAAGGGATTGTGGTAAACTATCAGATGCTGTAGAAGAAGATGATGTCATTTATGTCCATAGGAAAAGGAGCTAGATTATCCCAGCTCCTCTTTATTTTGCTATTTCACTGTTAATTTAGCTGTTAATTCATAACCATTTAAGGGTCAATTTACACTGTTTTTTGGTGTTTTCTATGTTAATAAGAGCAAGGTTCTTAACAAACGATATACAACAAAGAAGATTACTTATTATGTAAAATAATTGTTTTATTTTTTTCTATTCTTAAGAACTGGAACTAATAGACGATTTAGCCCTTTCAGTAATGAAAGACGCACTTCTTAGAAAAAAAGTCACCTTATTGCTGAAGATTACTATCGTTCATTCTAGCCGTTAATTAACTTACTAAATTCCTAAGTTATATAATTTTTATCTATGCTTATAATTCAAAAAAGTAAGGACCCAATCCTGCTTCTTGTTCATGGGTTTGTACATAAGTCCATGTATAATCTTCGTTAACTATATACATATCCTTTTCACCTTTAAAATCCTCTGTCGTAATATTTTCAGCACTTTCAAGTGAATATGAGTATGTATTTTGATAAAAAACGTAAACTTTATTTTTCTTTACTTTATTGAAAGCTTCAATGGCTTTTTCTTTTTCTTTACAAGGTAATACTTTATAGCTGAAAATATGCCATAGATACTGGTGTAAAAAGATTTCATCTTTTTTTCTTTGACTAATGGAATTCGTAAATGTATCTTCCCATCGTTTCCTTACTTCAGCATTACCAATATAGGTAAGTCCGACCCCTTTTTTATCCATCTTATCTTTAAACTCGTATCTTGACTTGATTTCTTTTGCATAAAATGTCAATTCAAAAACCGCATCATCAGTTAATTCCTGAATAATTGCATTCAACTGTTCTCTATTCGAATTCATGATTTCACCTACAATGAAAATTTTTTACTCCAACATGTAGTTTACAACAATTATGATTATTTGTAAGCTATAAATAAAATCCCCTTTCAAAATGACGTTTATCTATTCGAAAAGCGCCAGATTGTTGAATGACTTTTTTGTCTTGAACACTAGTAAACACTTACATCTCATGTTGCATATCTTAAAATGTTGTTGTATTAGTTTTTCTGCATCAAGTATTTCCTTGTATTATCATCATATTTCTCAATCGCATATCTAAAAGAAACTCTAGGCATAATCATTTTGTTATTTTTCACATAATGATAGACTTCATCAGGTTTAACAGTTGAATATATTTTAAGCATCCATCCATAACCTTTTAAAACTAAGTCATGTTCATCATTCATCAAATGATCTGCAATTTTAAACGGTTCTAGTTCATCAAACCTCATCTTCTTAATTGGATAGATTAAAATAACAGCTGCTGCACGCCTTACCCAAAAATCAGTGTGTTATGTCCATTGAACAACCTTAGGAAATAAGCTATTATTTTGACTTAATAGCTCTCCAAAAGCGTGAGTACAGAAATCATCACAATCTCCCCACCCTGTTACATATGTTTTTAGCCATCTTTCAAAAACAAGGAAAGTATCTTTACTATATTGTGTTTTAATTCTGAAAGCCCAATCATACGCAATAACCCCATACTCCCATTTACGTTTCTCTAACAGTTTTTCACAAAGTAGAAGTATATTTGCAATTGATTTATTATCAATTAGTTTAAATACACTTGAGGAAATCGATCTTATTTGATAGGTCTTAACATTCGAGTTTTTCGTAATACCATCTATTCGTTTATGAACTTCTAATAATACACTATTATTGTTATTGGCTACTTGGTTTTTAATCATTTTTTCTCACCCATTATTATTAAACTAATTTTTCTAATATTGACTGAACCTTAGACTTAATAACATTAAAACTGGTCCTCGTATGTATTAGCTTGAAAACTACCTCACTTAGTATCCATTATTTAGGTATTACACTTAATATTATTATACGAAATCATTTGTAGAAAGGTATAGTTACAAAAATGTGTCGGTTATTTGTAATGGAGAGATTGACCGCAAATACTAAGATTACATTTTTATTCCGAATATTATGTATATCATCAAAGGAACTTAAAAGGTGTATTTATTAGCTGTATTTATACTCGGTACATCCAAATTTTCATAATATGTTAAAAAAGTCCAATAGAGTCTTGCAGTCATTATGTACCACAACAAAAAATAAACTATTAATTATGCTTATTATCAAATATCTGTGAGTTAATTATTTTGCTATTATTCATTCATATGATCTCCTAAAAAAATGACTGTGTGTATAAAAATATAAGCCGATAACCCCAAAGGTTTTTTGAGGTATCGGCTGGAATTTACTATTAAATGCTCACATCATTTTGAATATGTCTAACTTTATCAGGGTTAACAATATAGTAGATGGCTTTTATCTTACCTTCATAGACTTTGAAGGAGACCACAGCAGTGAATCCTGTTGGGTCCAAAATGGTCAAACCTGCTTGCCCGTTTACTGTATTCAATTGAAATTTGTAGTTTTCCTCCAAAAGTCTAATAGCAAGTGCCTTAAATAATGCGCTTACTTTTTCTTTACCTATGACTGGACGTAATGCAGCTGCTTTTTTACCACCACCATCTGCATAGTAAGTGATATCGTTTTGTAAATATTTTACGAGGTTTGTTACTTTTCCAGTTTGGAAGGCGGAGATAAATGTTACGACTGTTTGTTCATGCTCCTCAGCAGGAATAGGAAGAAGTTCTTTATTAAGATCAGGAAGTTCTTTTTTCAGTCTACTCAATATTTTTCGGCAGTTGCTCTCTGACTTTTGAACGATATCAGCTACGGTTTTATAATCGTATTCTAGAATTTCTCGTAGTATAAAAATTGCTCTTTCTATTGGATTTAATGATTCGAACAAAAAGAGAAGAGCAATAGAAATGTCTTCTTCTGCCATTACATGATTTAATGGATCTTCATATTGAACAATTGGCTCTGGCAACCAAGTTCCAGTGTATATTTCTCTCTTCTTCCTTGATGATTTTAGCAAATCCAAGGAACGGTTTGTCACTAACTTACAAAGAAATGCTTTCACGTTTTGATTGTTCTTTAGCTCATAATTTGTTAATTTAGAAAACACATCTTGGACGACATCATCTGCATCACTAACACTCCCAGTCATTTTGTAAGCAAGAGAAAAAAGAAGTGGCTTATAATCTATATAAAGTTGCTGAATTAATGAATTTTCCAATATCCTTCACCGTCACTTTAGTAAACTTGCAAGATTCCATGTATAATTGCGGAATCTCAACCCTAATTGGCCTGTTAACGTAAAATTCATACCCCATTTTTGAATCCAAACAAATCCTTCATTTGGTCCTAAACTAACACAAAATAGCTTAACAGGGTAGCTAGTATGAACGATATGATTTGGCTGTTTAGTCATTTTATTCTTAATAATTTTAGCCAACCTCTGTGCCTGTGGAATAGCCTCCTTACATGTCATTCCATCGTATTCATTTGTAATAGGGTCAATTATTCGAGCACAGTCTCCAATTGAATAAATGTTTTGGTGCCCTTCTACTTCATAACAAACGTTAACAATTAGTTGATTTCGATCAGATAGTGGTAATTGAAATTGTTTGATGGTTGGATTAACTTCCACACCGTTTGTAATGACACATAAGCCTATTTCATATTTTCTTCCATCTGTACAGACTAGGTATCCATTCTTGAATTCCTTTACCCTTGTGTTAGAAAAAAACTTGACACCAAATTTGTTCATCTTTTTCTCTAATCTGGAACTAATATGTTCAGGTGCTTCGTGTAGAAGCCGTGTTTTCGGATCGAATAAAAGAACTTCTACTCCACTCGGATCAATACCATGCACTAACGCTTGTTCTTTTAGCCACACAGCAAGCTCACATGCAGTTTCAATTCCTGTTATTCCAGCACCAACTAATGCGATATTTAAATTGCTTTGCCTTTTATGATCAGAATTGAGTTTTTTTGTGTTATTTATTAAGTCTATTAACCTATCTTTAATAGCATGTGCGCTACTTTCATCCTTAAGTGTCATACCCCCAAAAAAGTGCTCATTGTCCTTAACTCTGCTACCTAGCGTAATGACTAAATAATCGTAATGAAGCTCAACTACTTGGTGGTCTTCCTTTTCAATTTCAACAATATTACCAGCCTTATTAATACGTGTGACTTCCCCTTGTAACACCTCAATACCCTTTGAAACATACCGTTGAAAGGGAACTTTTAGTTGTAAGTCGTCTGCATCTTCGGTAATTGCTTTTACTAATAGTACCTTTCGAAAATGATACGAGTTTTTATCAACTAATATAACTCTCACTGCTGTTCCTAGCTGGTCTTTTAATTCTTTCTTCAAACTGTCTACTAAGTTTATTCCAGCGTAACCTCCGCCTAATATCACAATTGTTTTCATTTTATTCGCCTCCTTGCCCTTATAACGAGTAAGGAGGTAAGTTTGTGACAAAAGTAAGGGAAATTCTTATAAAAACCTAGTCTGATTAGCAGTATTAAAAATTTCTTTTTATTTCTCGTTTTCTTGATTAATTGGTAGTGTAACGACAAATGTACTTCCATTATTGAGTTCGCTAATAGCCATAGTTTGTCCACCGTGCATTTCAACTATTTTTTTTACGATAGCAAGTCCTAAACCACTTCCTCTTGAAGATCTAGAATGATCAGTCTTATAAAACTGTTCAAATAGATATTTGAGATCCTCTTCTGGTATTCCAGGTCCTGTATCAGTGATGGAGCAGGTTACTTTAGATTCATCTGTAGTTAAGTTAATGTCGATGCTCCCTAATCGAGGAGTGAACTTGATTGCATTATTAAGGAGATTCACCCAAACTTGTTCTAACAAATCTTCATCACCTTTAAAATAAGTTTCTGGTAATTGGATATTCAATAGTAATTCTTTTGCTTCCCATTGAGGAGCTAAAGAAGTGATCACACGACGAATTTGCTCATCTACACGATAACGGACTAATGTAAAAGGATGATGTTCTGAATCGAGTGAGGCTAATTTTAATAAGTTTCCTCCTAGTTGAGACAACCTCGTACTTTCTTGTTCAATAATAGTTAAATACTCCATTTTTGCCTGTTGATCAATCTCATTATTTTTTAATGCTTTAGCAAACCCATGTATAGACGTGAGTGGTGATTGAATTTCATGAGAGACTCCTGCAACAAAATCTTGGCGCATTTGTTCTATTTTACTTAACTCTTTCGTCATTTTATTAAAATGGCTTGTCAATGAACCAATTTCATCTTTAGAGGTAACCGGAATTTCCACTTTATAATTTCCATTTCCTACCTCTTCTGTTGCTTTGATTAATTCTTTGATAGGCTGCACAAGTAGTTTTGATATATATAAGAAGAACAAGCTCCCTATTATAAGCACAAATGCTAACTGAGTTAGTTGTATTTTCCGAGAAGATCTGATCTGTTTTTCAGGGTTGGATAACACAAACAACGCATATTGCTTGCCTTGCTCTTCAAATGGCACACCGATAATTGAATTAAAAGGTGGGTTTACCCCTTTTACATAATTAGTATGCTCTTCACCATTTAACACTTTAACTATGTCCTCTTCATGAATGGTAGCTTGTATTGTACGTTCTCCAACTTCTTGTTTTTGAAGAAGCTCATCATATATGATAAATGTATATCCCGTAAAGGACATATTAGTAAAAAATGAGACAGCTTGTTGTGCATTCTCCTTACCATATAATTGAATGAATTCGTATGCAACGCTCTTCATGTTAGTTGCTAAATTATGTTGAATGTCCCTTTTATTGAATGCCGTTACGAAGTAAAAGGCTATGATCATACTTAACAAGATTGTAATGATGAAAGAACTTATCAATTTTGCATATATTGTTTTCATTGACTTAGACTCACTAATTTATACCCTAGTCCACGGATTGTTTTAATTTCAAAACCTGTGTCTTTCTTTGAAAAACGCTCTCTCAATCTTTTTATATGAACATCCACAGTCCTCTCATCTCCTTCATAGTCATAGCCCCACAATTGATGAATTAGCTGTTCTCTTGTGAATATTTTTCCAGCTACACTACCTAAAGTAAAGAGTAACTCGAACTCTTTTGGAGGTAAGGTCATCTGTTCATTTTCAAAAGATATTTGTAATCGTTTTCTATCTAACCTTGTATGACTAATATACAATATATCACTTGCTTCTATCTGATATCGCTTTAGTAACGCTTTTACACGTGCGACCATTTCTAGTGGATCGAAGGGTTTGACTAAATAATCATCTGTTCCCTTTTTAAAGCCTTTTAACTTATCTTGTGATTCTCCTCTAGCTGTAACCATGAGAACAGGTATATCAAAAAATTCTTTAATCTCCTCTGTCAATTCCCAGCCATCCTTATATGGCATCATAATGTCAACAATAGCTAGATTAATTTTATATTCTTCTAGTTTCCCCCAAGCATCTCTACCATTAGAAGCTTGAATCACCTTAAACCCAGCTTGTTCTAGGTAAAGAGTAATTAATTGACGAATGTGATTATCATCGTCTGCAACTAAAATTTGCAGCATTTTATTCCCCTCCTACCTTTACCATGCCTATACTTTATATGTTTATATTTTTTTAATTAAGTTTTCACTTATAACCGTTCGGATGGGTAAAGTGCCAATTCCAAGCACTGTCAATAATCGTTGTAAGATCACTAAATGCTGGTTTCCACTTTAGTTGTTTTTGTAATGCAGTACTATCAGCTACTAATATAGGTGGATCTCCTTCCCTTCTTAGTTCAAATTCGATAGGAATACTTCTATTAGTAACTTCTCTGGCTACGTTGATTACATTTGCAACAGAATATCCTTTACCCGTACCTACATTGTATATATTTGAAACTATTTTACCCTCCAACAAAGCTTTTAACGCTTTGATATGTGCATTTGCTAAGTCAATGACATGGATATAGTCACGAATACACGTCCCATCAAATGTTGGATAATCATTTCCGAACACAGAAATAAATTCTCTCTTTCCTAATGCAGTTTGTAGTATTAATGGAATAAGGTGACTTTCCGGGTGATGATCTTCACCGATTTCTCCATCTAAAGAAGCTCCTGCTGCATTAAAATAACGTAGAACGATCCATTGTATTTTATGCTTTTTTCCTAACCAATATAAAAATCGCTCAGTAAAGTACTTGGACTCACCATATGGATTAATCGGTTTTATCGTAGACATTTCATTTATCGGTTCATCTTTTGTAATTCCGTAAACAGCAGCTGTTGAGGAGAAAACAATTCGTTTCACACCATATTGTATAGCTTTTTCAAAAAAAGAACACGTTTTAAAAGTATTTTCACGAAAATATTCTTCAGGTTTAATTAATGATTCTGAAACTAAGCTTTTAGCAGCAAAATGTATGATTGAATCAACTTGATGCGTATAAATAATATCACGTAATAATTCATCATCAGCTATGTCACCTATATAGAAATAGGGACTATTAACAGCTTCTTTATGACCAGTAGACAGATTATCTAATACAATGACTTTAATGTTCTGACGCAGCAACTCTTGAACAGTATGGCTGCCAATATATCCTGCTCCTCCAGTTACTAATACTGCTTTCATTTGACCAGCTCCTTTTTTTGAGATTCGTTTTTTAGAAGTTGGTCAAAATAGGCTAGAAGTTTTGATCTTAATTCGGGTCTTTGAAGTCCAATTTCTGCAATAGCTTTTGTATATCCTAGCTGATCTCCTATATCATAACGATTCCCTTGCAGCTCAATAGCCATTAAGCCATCTTTTTTGCAAACGTGTCGTAATCCATCTGTCAGCTGTATTTCATTACCGGCTCCTCTTTCAATTGTTTCTAAAATAGGAAAAATTGAAGGATTTAAAATATACCTTCCTAAAATAGCTAAATTACTAGGAGCTTGCTTTAAATCGGGTTTCTCAATTAGATCATGAATATGGTAAACCTCGTCTTTTTTATTACTTGGATTAATAATTCCGTATTTACTCACATCTGATAGTGGCACCTGTTGCACGCCTACGATAGGAACGCCAGTTCTTTCATATACATTCATCATTTGCTTGATCGCTGGAGGTTTAGAAATCATAATATCATCACCAAGTAAGACTGCAAATGGGTCATCCCCTATAAATTGCTTTGCACAAAGCACCGCATGCCCTAAGCCCAACGGTTCTTTTTGACGAATATAATAAATATTTGCCATTGATGATATAGACTGTACTTCCTTCAATTGAGCTATTTTTCCTTTTTCTTCTAACATCCGCTCTAATTCTGTAGATTTATCAAAGTGATCTTCAATCGATTTCTTGTTTTTTCCTGTAACAAAAATAATACTTTCAATACCTGCCTGAACAGCTTCCTCTACGATATATTGCACTGCAGGCTTGCCAACTACTGGGAGCATTTCTTTAGGTTGAGCTTTTGTTGCTGGTAAAAATCGTGTCCCAAGCCCTGCTACTGGAATGACTGCTTTCTTTATCTTCATACACTTTCGCCTCTTTCTTCAGAATTTTTAAAAACCCAAATTCGATTGCCAATAAAGTTAATAAAGACACCAAACCCTGTCGCAAGCAATTTGCATAATAATAATGGCAAGTTTAATTCGTTGTATAAAAATGCAAGTAGGATTGAAGTAATTACTAACGTCATCAAGTTAACTAAGATAAATTTAACAACCTCGGTTATTTCAACTCTTGCTTGCTGCTGAAATGTCCATCTCCTATTAAGAAAATAGCTATTAAGCAAACCACCTCCATAGGAGATGATTTGCGCTATTAAATAATTCATGCCCATAGCGGCCAATAGTGAAAATATAGCAAAATCGATGCCTGTGTTAATCCCACCAACAATACTAAATTTAAGAAAACGATTTCCTTTGTTATTCATGCACAACACTACTTGTGACTTTTCTTTCGTGCGTTTCTACACCATAGCTGTCACTAACAATATATAGAGGACGATTCTTTGTTTCATCGTAAATACGACCAATATATTCGCCAATCACTCCTAACAAGATGAGAATAATGCCGCTGAAGAACAGTTGAATAATGATAAGTGAAGCCCATCCATCTACTGTACTATTTGTAAATAGTTTTTGGTAGATAACAAATACCATATATAGAAAGGCCGTGATGGATAAAAATCCACCTGTATAGCCTGCTAGCTTTAAAGGTTTATAGGAAAAGGTTGTAATGCCATCTAACGATAATTTCAACATTTTTTTAAATGGATATTTTGTTTCCCCAGCCAACCGTTCATTTCGTACATATTCTACAGCTGTTTGTCGAAACCCAACCCAACTTATTAAACCTCGTACAAAACGGTTTTTTTCTTGAATCCCTTTCATCTCATTACATACTTTACGATCTATTAAACGAAAATCACCTGTATCAACAGGAATATCAATATCTGTTGAAGCCCTTAATACACGATAAAATAAAGTTGCTGTTAGTTTTTTAAAGAGCGTTTCTCCCTCGCGTTTGATCCGTTTTGCGTATACCACATCGAATCCTTGCTTCCATTTTTCTATCATTTGTAGAATTAATTCAGGTGGGTCCTGTAGATCAGCATCAATCACTACAATGGCATCACCTTTTGCATAATCCATCCCTGCTGTAATTGCGATTTGATGACCAAAATTTCTAGCAAAATTAATTAGCTTTACTGATGGATCATCGTCACAGAAATTTTTTATTATAGAAGCAGTGTTATCTTGACTACCATCATTGACGAACAATAATTCATAAACTTCGGCTGTACTTTCCATAACTTCTTTTAAACGACAGTACGTCTCATGAATAACAGATTCTTCATTGTAGACAGGGACAATAATAGAATACCTAACATGCTCATTCATCGGCTTAATCCACCTCCGTAATTTTGAATAACGTCATCGTTCCGCTCATTTGGGATTCATTAGAAGTAGATTGCCATTGATCCTTAGGAATTTCCGTGCCGTGTTCTTTGATCCAATCTTCTACACCCGAACCTCTACCCATGAGTTCAGATGTCAATATGAAGTATTTAACCTTCCCTTCCTTGACCATGTCACTAAGCTGTTCAACCGTTAAAATTGAATCGGTTCCACTAAATCCTCCCATAGCCATTACTGCCTCACCTGTTTCGATAATGTATGGAGCTGCCGTAGTTGCTTTCGCAGTAGCAAACAAATACTCCTCGCCCGTATTATTTTCTGTTAAATACTCGATCGTTTTCGGGTCAGCATCTCCAATCATCATTTGCGCCATACCTTGTGTATTTTTTATATCAGGTCCCGCCGCCGGAAGCATAGCCATTCCACCGTAAAGCATCGGTGTCGCTGACCAATAGAAAGGTGCAATTAACAAGACTAGAAGACTAGCTATAGATGTAAGATAAGAGAACTTATTATTTTTTTTCATCATAAACAATGCTAATGACAAACCTATACCTAATAAACCAACAACTAAAGGTAATCCTAATCCAATTACTATTCCATTTGTCATTAAAATGTATAGCTCAAATAGTGTTGTTACTAAAATAGCAATTGGAAAGAGCCATTTTTGCCAGCCATTATCATTAAGATACGATTTTACTAATGCCACCCAACCTATACCTGTAAGTGCAGCTATTGGAGGAGCAAGCATGACGAGATAGTATGAATGGAAAAAGGATGCTACACTGAAAAAAGCTGCTATAGGTATAAACCATAATATCCAAAATAATATTTGACTATTTTCTTGTGTTATTTTTCTTAAGGTTCTCATCTTCATAAGCAACCCGATACTTGCTATCAATATAAATGGAATGAACCAACTAATTTGATCTGATAGGGCTGTACTAAATAATCTTAGCAATCCAGGTTCACCAGTATCGTCCATTTGGCGGGCGCCACCCATCATTGGATTATTACCACTTTGTATACCTTCTCCACTTTCCATTTGTTCTTGCATTTCTTTCATTCTTTCTTCCATCTCTGGAGTCATCTGCCCATTTGGTGGTCCCCCACTAGGCATACCACCCCTACTTCTATTTGGTGACATTTGTTGAGGGGTACCATTACCTTCTTCGTTAGATACAGGCTCAGTACCACCTTTCTGTAATCCAATTAAGCGAGAAATTCCGTTATAACCGAAAGCCAATTCTAAGACGGAATTTGTTTGACTGCTTCCAACATAAGGCCTATTCTCTTCTGGAGTTAATTCAACTATGACCGCCCACGATAATGAAACGACCAATAAAACAACAGTTGCACCAGATAATATTTTCGCCTTCCTCTTCCAATCAATTTTTGTAGCTAACAAATAAAATAAATAAAAAGCAGGTAATACCATGAAAGCTTGAAGCATTTTCATATTGAACCCTATGCCGATTACAGCAAATGAACCAATGAGCCATAGAACCTTTTCATTTTTAACTGCTTTAAATAATAACCAAGTAGCTAAAAGCAACGTAAATACTAAAAGACTATCAATATTATTCGTACGACTTACTGCTGCTGCGATAGGGGTACATGCCATGACTAAACTGGCAATTCTAGCTGCTGTGGTACCAAAAGATGGTTTTAAGAGAACATACATCAATATTACCGACCCTATTCCAGCTAATGCTTGTGGTAATATGACACTCCAACCATGAAATCCAAAAATAAATGCACTAATGGTCTGAATCCAAAACGCAACTGGTGGTTTATCCACTGTTACATAGCCTGCAGCATCAAAAGATGCGAAAAAGAAATTTTCAAAGCTTTGCATCATACTGTTTACAGCTGCAGTGTAATATGGATTAGCATAATCATCTGTCCATATGTTATAAATGTTCAGTACAGCAGCTAATAGAATAATAAGTATGAGTAAATAATCTGGTTTTTTTACATGCTTGAGCATCTAGTTAATCACTCCTTTAAATTATCTGCTTACAATTTATCACCTGAATATGAACTGATTATGAACAAGTGTAACGAATTGGTAGAATTTACGTTTTACTTAAATTGATAAGAATGTTCATTTTTCTGTTTTTATAGGTTTTTTGCTATTTAGCACTTGTAAATTTATAAGTTTGCAACGACTTATGTAAACATAAATTTGCGTGCATTTATTCAAGGTTAAATGTTCTTAATCTGTAATAGATGAAAATATGATTTACTCTGAATTATGCTCTTCTAACGACTGAGAACAAGTATGAAATACACGTAGCCATTTTTTCAAGTCGTCTTATCTTTTTTTATAAAACACTTCACATCGGTTTGGTATTTTAAGCTTGGATTAATAGGGATACTGCTAAGCAGTGCTATACATCATTTAATGAAGGATAAAAACTTGACACTCTAAGATGAAAATGATTTTTCTTAGTAAATATCTTTTAAAATAACATTCTGAGATGCTACTAAGTAGTAATATGGTATAATTTGATAAAAGGAGGTATTATATGGATAAGTCTAGTGAGCCTAAACGATTTGCCTTAAATATGAGTGCAGCACAATTTGTGAAATTCTATATTTTGTATTTGTTGACAACGAGGCTAACGATGTATAGTGAACAATTTAAAAAAGAATTTCGCACCCTCGGTGGCCAATGGTGCCCTGCCCCATCAACGCTTCTAAATACGCTTGCTCAAATGACTGAAGATGGCCTATTAACTAGAGAAGTTCATATTAAAGGTAAGAGACAGAGGATTTATTTATATCGATTAACGAATGCAGGAAAAGAAGAATTTGATGTTTTGAAGAAAAAATACTATAGTATTTTTGAAGAACAACGGAAGGTCTTAGATAAAGTCATGACGCAAGTGTATAAATGATAGATAATTTCACTAGAATAGAAGTTCAGTGACAAAGTGAAGAACGTCATAAAAGATAAAAAATTAAATTTCATCCATACTAAGCAATCGGGAGGTGTCAAGCATCACCTGGTTGCTGCTTATTTGAACTACTGAAGATGCAGGAAAATTGTTTTTATCGGTTCAAATTCGTTAGTTTATCGGTCAAAACCTAAACTAGAAAGGTCATTCGATAAACTAGATGAGGATGTTAACATAATTTACTTAAGGGTTCATTTGAAGTTCCTCATATGATCCATCATAAGGATTAAATATGAAGGAAATAGTATCGCCATCTTTCGTACATGTGATAACGTAAAACCTGGTCCCTTCATCCTTGTCCTCTATTGATTTCCTGTTATTGTGTACAATTGTCACGAATTCTTTATCCGCAATAACCTTTTGTGCCTGAGAGTATGAGTATTCTGGCTTTGTCATTAAAAAACTAATAGGGAGTAATATTAATATGAACATACTAAGGCCTACTTTCTTAACGAAATGGCTAATAATTGCTTTTTGATCTAAATTTGAAATTTCTTTAAATGTTATGATTCCTGCCATAGTTAATAAAACTACATGTACTGAAATTGGTGCTAATGAAACATATTTTTTAGCTTGAGTCATAAAATACATCAATTCTATTATACAAACCCCTATAACAAATAAGATAATGGCCAATTTCTTTCTCAACATACTCTCTCCTCTTATTAATACTAAAACAGATGACGCCAAACCATCTATTCAAAATTTAAAGATCATAAAAATATACGTTTTAGCTGTTAAAAGCTTAGCTCATTAAAGATACACCCTATCAATTGGGTAAGGTTCATGGTTTACCACCTTCATTTTCTTGCTACAGTACCGTAAATCTCATCTATTTATGACTCCTTTCCTAACTTGTCCCGCTATCCCCAGTTAATGTAACAGATACTGAACTAGTACTATATTTTTGCGCTATTTCTCTAGACATAATTTTAATAGTTGAGTATCATATTTTCTGTTACAAATAGTCTATTTATATATTCTGAGCTGCTACTAAATAGGAGTAAAGAATTAAAACACTATGTAAAAAACAACCTTTGATTAAGGTTGTTTTAAATTAATAACTACAATAGCCATTGAAAAAGGTTTGTTTTTACCAATACTTCTCTTGTTAAACCTTGTTGTTAGCCGGTTATCCTATGAGGAAATTTCATCCACACTTTACTTTTTCCATTACAAAAGCCTCTTATTACCCTACAATTATTTGTTATGAAATGGCGCATTTCCCCTTTTTGATAAACAAAGGAAGCTTTATAGAAAATGTAGTTAACTTTTCATCTGAAACACAACTAATTTCTCCCTCATGTTTGTTAATTATTTTCTTGCAAATATACAAACCAATTCCAGTACCTAATTCTTTAGTTGTAAAAAACGGTTCAAAAATCACTGCAATGATCTCTTTAGGAATGACAGGTCCATTGTTTGAAATCGTAATTTCAGCTTTTCCATCAGATGTATTACAATCAATATTCATTATTTTTGTGTGTCTAACATATTGCAATGCGTCTATAGAGTTTAATAGGATGTTTAAAAAAACTTGCCTAAGCTCCTCTTGATTTGCAAAAACACTAATATCGGAATGAATATTTTTAGTAACTTTAACATCTCCATCTACAATGCTTGGATAAATGAAATTTAGTAGGTCATCAAACAATTTTTTTAAGGAAACTTCGAATTTGTCACCGTTTATTAATTCTTTTTTTGATACGTGAAGAAATTGAGTGACACGTGAGTTTAATTGATGTAACTCATGTTCGATAATATCAATATATTTTATCGTTGGATATTCATTATTAATTAACTTTGTAAAACCAATAACAGTTGTTAACGGATTTCTAAATTCATGCACAAAGCTTGAAGACATTTGCCCTAAAATGGTTAAGCGCTCTTTATGTGTTTGATCAATAAATAGAGTTTTCTCCTCTAATTGTTCCTCCTTAATTTCTGTATACTTCTTAACTGTGTAATACGAGAATTGATCAAAAATGGTATTGATTTCTTCTAAAATCTGTATGAGTTTATCGTAAGGAAATCCTGAGCTGATAATCCAGTTATTAATTTCTTTGCGGCCTTCATTAACATTAAATACTAAATCTCCAATATTAATATTCGCTTCTACTCTTTCTGAAGCTACCTTGTACGCTAATTCTCGCACATCTCCCTCACTTAATGCGTTCTCCAACCTAAGCTTAACTAACTGAAACATTTTTTTACCGTTATTAATAACTTCTTCCTTATGTATATCATTATCTGAAATAAGTACACGTTGTCTCCAAGACTGTATAAAGGTTGAAACATTTTCATCTAAAAATTGTACAATTTCCTTACGAATTGCATTCATCCAATAGCCTCACTTTCTACTTATTTACCTCGTGAATAACTTGTATTGTGATCGTATCTATGTATTATTTTAGCAGAAGATTGAACTATAGTAAGAAAGGTTTTTTCTATCTTGGTTAATCTCCCATTGTTCGTAAATTAAGCATTTTTTCACATCAGAAAATAAACACGTATATACCTAACGTTCGTGGCATCTTTTGTCATTTATTATAAAGTCAATTGCATAAATTTAATTGTTGCACCCTAAATTAGTATGAATAGCTACATAGTTGTCGATAAGAGAGCTTTAAATTTCAAACAATCCTTCCATGCTAGTCTTTCGCACAAGCGAATAGTAACCTTATCCATAAAATACTCTAAAGAGCATGTTAAGTACTTCATAGACACAGAATCTACGAATCATAAAAATATAACTGTTATTCACTTTCAACATCCCTGACTAGTACAGATTTAGCATATTATGTTTTTATCCTCTAGAACTAAATAAAATTCCTCATAAATGAAAGGGGGATTGTAAAAATGGATATACCAGTTATTCCTGAATTAGGAAATATAGACAAGGATCAAGTATTATGGTTTTTATTACAAGCTATCACAGAAAACGAAATAGCTTTAGCACGACTTATGGAAGCGGAAGCTAAGAAAGTAATGATGGCATTTACTGCTTTTAAGAATCAAACAATTGACACAACTGAGTTACTTGCTATTACTGAAAGTGTTCAGCGTACACTTACTTGTGTAAATCAACAACAAATCCTATTAAACAATAAGTTGTATGATATAAGACAATTGATTACTCAATTAAATATTAATTAATATATTCGGGAAGTTTATCGATTTCCCTCTATTGGAGTTGTTTTTTACATTTATAAAACATTGCTTCTAGTATGTCTCTAGTACAAAAATACAATTTAATTTCCTTTAAAACGAATTAGACATTTAAACAAGCAATATCTATCACTCAACATACTAATGTAGTGTAAGACAATACAACAACGAAGGAGGGATTTAATTATGGGAATGCCAGTTGCACCTACTTTACCAGATTATGATAAAGAGAATGTTCTATTATTTTTATTAGTTACAGTTGGTTTTGAGGAACTAGCGCTAGCACACATAATGAATGCTGAAGGTGAAAAAATTCAAGCAGCTGTTGCGGCATTTGAATCTCAAAGGCTAGTAACTATCCGTGATTTATTAGATGTCAATAGTAATGTAGCTGAAACTTTAAAACGTGTTTTGCAAAAAGAAATCCTACTAGACTTTAAGGTAGATGACGTTAAGGAATTATTAGAAGATCGTTAACTATTAACTTGCACTAGCAAAAAACACACTCCTACTTCAGTAGGAGTGTGTTTCTAACCAAGTAATGTATGAAAGCCTATATATCCATAATACACGTATTATACTATTTAGCTTTCACCTAAAACTAAATTATAAATGCTTTGTAATAAGACTAACTAATTGTTCCTGTCGCCTGTATCCAACGACTTTATCAATCACTTCACCATTATTTAGAAGTAATAATGTAGGCATATTCATAATGCCATATTTTAATACAGTTAATTCATTTCCATCAACATCTAGCTTAACTATCTTTAACTTATGGCTAAACTCTTGATCTAAATCTTCAAGAATTGATCCAATCATTTTGCACGGTGTACACCACTGTGCCCAAAAATCTACTAATACTAAACCGTCATTA
Organism: Cytobacillus sp. IB215665; assembly: GCF_033963835.1. Taxonomy (NCBI): domain Bacteria; kingdom Bacillati; phylum Bacillota; class Bacilli; order Caryophanales; family Bacillaceae; genus Cytobacillus; species Cytobacillus sp. IB215665. Next base: position 88,394 of record NZ_JAXBME010000011.1, on the reverse strand, counting down.
GTTTCATTTGCAAATGATTTATCAGAAACGTGTAAGCTAGGAGCGTTGATCACTATATTTCATTAGATCTTTTTTATAAAAATGCAAGGGTTACAAAAAAGTCTTTTTCAAATACAGGAATACAATTTTATTCTCACAAGAATAATACACACAAATCCTTCTGTTTGTTAATCAGTTAAGACATACTCTTTAGGATAGTGATGCTGTTCTTGTTCTTGCTCACCAGATATTGAGTAAATAAAAGTTAAAATTCCTATCCTTCCAATAAACATAAGGAAAATGATAACTATTTTCCCAGCATTACTCAAACTAGGTGTAATCCCTAAAGATAATCCTGTCGTTCCAAACGCTGAACAAACCTCAAATATGATCGACTTTAATGAAAATGGTTCAATTACGCTCAAAATCACAACGGAACTTGAACAAACGAGGAAAGCAATCATTACAATCGCAAATGACTTTGCGATATCATCTTTTTCTAATTCTCTCTTAAATATCTTTACTGATCCTTGCCCTCTAATATGTGCATACATTGCTAAAATCACAATAGCAAAGGTCGTTGTACGTATCCCTCCTCCAACGCTACTAGGTGATGCACCTATGATCATAAGCATCGCCAATGTAAGCTGAGTAGCAGTTGATAAATTATTTAATTCCAGTGTTGCTAGGCCACCATTCCTTGCTGACACAGAATGGAACAATGAAGAAAACAGTGTTTGATGCCACGGCTTATGTGCAAAAAAATGATTAAATTCAAAGAGGAAAATCAATAGTCCTCCAAGTACAATTAAAATGAAAAAAGTAAGTGTTGTGAGCTTAACATATAGTGAAAAACGAAACCTTTTGTTCCATTTCATAAATGATAAACTATCCCTCAGTTCTATCAAGACTGGAAAGCCAATTGCTCCAACAATTAATAAAATGATATATATAAATTGAACAAAATAGTCGTTTGCATATGGTACTAAAGAACTCCCTGTAATATCGAATCCCGCATTTGTCGTTGCGCTAATTGAAGCAAAGAAGCCTTGTAAATATGCGGTTTGCCAATTAGGATAATACTTTAAGAAATATGTGCCTAAAACAAGCATACCTAGAGTCTCTATCGAGATAATGATCAATAAGATTTGTTTAATATATATAACAAGCCCTTTATATGTAATACGATTTTGATCATAAGTAATGAGCTTTCTGTTTTGATATGAAATTTTCTTTCTAAACAACATCCACATAAAAGTCATTAAGGTCATTAATCCAATGCCACCAAATTGTAAAATAAATGCCAAGATAAAAATTCCTGGAACACTAAAAGTGTCAACTGTCGACACAACAGTTAGCCCTGTTACGCTTATTGCACTGATAGCAGTAAATAAAGCATCTATAAATGACCATTCCACACCATCTTTAACAGCAATAGGAAGCATGAGTAAAATTGTTGATACGATCGCAGCAACAGTATAATAAAGAACAATCAATTGAATTGGTGTAAAAGACAATAATTTTCTTTTAGCTAACATTCTCATTGTTTTTTCTCCAATACCTATTTCTTAAATATTGTTTTTAAAGAACTTGTTTGTGAGTTGATTTTTACTATCAAATAATCGTTTCGTTGCATCTTTACTCCGAGGTAATTATGATCTTAGATAATATTTTTGATTGTAGCAATAAAATTTCAAAAGAGCATTTACATTGATAAAAGATTATAAGTATCAACTAATTAATGCCCAAAGATAAACCAAGAAATTGCCTATTAATGATATTCCCCTTTAGTTTTATTGCTTTTAATCGCTTACATATCGACCCCATTCAACGAATTAGTCATTATACTAACACCATCAGAGCTTAACGTAAACCTCATGCTAAAATTGCTTCATTTCTGTTGTTTTTCGTATAAAAAAATTTTTTTCACAAATTCTCATTCACCTATAGTAAAATGACAGCAAACAGTTTATAGATTCGGCTTATTGCAATCTATTTACAATATTTCAAATATCCATTATGATCAATAAGATATAGATAGAAAAATATGATTAATAGAACAATTAAGTTATTTTATTGATATTTTAGGAGGATTTTGATGTTAGCAATTACAAATGTGACTGGTTATGTTGGTAATGGAAAAAAATTAAGTGATGGTACAATCATTGTTTCTGACGGTAAATTCGTAAAAATTGGAACTGACATTGCTATTCCTGACGGATGTGAGGTTGTAAATGCTAGAGGCCAAGTTATTACACCAGGTCTAATAGATGTACATACACATTTAGGTATACATGAAGAGGGAATTGGCAAAGAAGGACAAGATTACAATGAAGTAAGTGCTGCTTCAACTCCTCAAGTTCGAGCAATAGATGGGATTAATCCCATTGAAAAGGGGTTCAATGACGCACGTCTTGCTGGAGTTACAACTGTCCAAATCATGCCAGGAAGTGCCAATGTAATCGGTGGTGAAATGGTTATCGTAAAAACAGCTGGCCATATCGTTGACGAAATGGTAGTCAAAAATCCTTCAGGATTAAAGGCTGCTCTAGGTGAAAATCCAAAGCGTTTTCATGGTGGTAAAGGTGTTTTACCTATAACAAGAATGGGGACAGCTGCACTGTTAAGAGAAAAATTAGTTGAGGCGCAAAATTATATTGAAAATAGGAAAAAGGGCAAGGTAGATCGTAAACTTGAGCTAGAAAATATGGCAAAGGTACTCAATAAAGAAATTCCATTACGTGTTCATGCCCATCGTGCTGATGATATTGTAACTGCGTTACGTTTAAAAACTGAATTTGGCTTCGACCTTACGATTGAGCATTGTACAGAAGGTCACAAAATTGCTCCCTTCATTGCTAAGCACAATGTTCGTGTAGCTGTCGGACCTACTATGTCTTCTCGGTCAAAGATTGAACTTGCTGATAAAGGTTGGCACACACTTCAAGCGTTAGCTAATGAAGATGTACCATTTTCTATTACTACTGATCACCCAGTTGTCGGCATAGATCACTTGATGACTAGTGCTATTTTAGCTGTGAAATATGGCTTAACAGAAGAGATTGCTTTACAAGCTATTACGTTAAATGCTGCAAAACACTTAGGATTGGAAGAAAAGGTTGGATCTATTGAAGTTGGGAAAGACGCTGATTTCGTACTTTGGAGCGGAGACCCATTTGACTTAAGAAATAAAGTTGAGCAAACGTTTATTGACGGCAAACTTGTTTATGCTGAAGAGCGTAGAATGAACATCTAATTAATTAATATTGATGCGTGATCATAAATGATGTATTTTAACAAAATAATACGCTGTTTTCATACTATGAAAATAAACACCTATACAACTTACGTTCGTTGCATTTTATTTCGATATTTAAGGTTCTTTTTTGGTATTAAAAGCACCATAGTTTACGAAAAGAGCCTGACAATAACAACAAGCCTTCATCAGTTTAATTTTGAAGGCTTGTTTTTTTAACAGTTGTTTATTAGCTTAATTGTCTTGGTTATGTTTTACCTTCTTTTTAAGCTTCTTCTAGGTGTATGTATCTTACTGATAATGAGGTTTTGTCAAAAACCAATATTTTTGTTAATACAATAGCTACAAAGTAAGCCTATTATAATTTACTAAAAATAACATAACTAGTGATAAAATAACATATAACGACGAATAAACTTGGCAATACGTATGTAACTTTATTTATAGAACGTTCTCTTAATATTGCATAATATGTGATGATTGAAAGGATAAGCGTTCCTAATACGGTATATATATGGCTCGGACTAGAATAGAACAACAAACTACCACTTCTAAACATAACATCAGTAAACACTAAAATGAGTATGTTAAAGATGTTACTACCTAGTATTGAACCAATCGCAAGGCCATAGTTTGCAAGCCGTACCGCAACGACAATAGACACTGCTTCTGGTAAACTTGTGCTTGCTGCTACTAAAAATGATCCTATAAAGGAAGCCTCAATGCCAGTTAGTGTAGCTATTTGGTCTGCTGAAATAGTTAACAGGGTACCAAAAAGCAGAATAAGAAAAGCAGTCAATACGAAAGTTCGTACAGATTTTTTTAAAGATTCATGTGCATATTTATTTGATTCTCCTTGAGCTTCTACTTCTACATGTGGTTTTTTAACCTTTGACAATAGAACGATGCCCAATATATAAACACTAATTAACACAATCGTATCTATTCCAACAGAAAAGAAATGATTTGGGACTCTTATATAAAGTGATATAAAAATAATACTTGAAAGGATCATTACAAGCACATTTGTATAACCATTTTCTTTACTAGAGTAATTAAAAATCTGTTTATTTCTAAACCAGAGATCAACGAGAGCTAATATTAACAAATTAAATAAATTGCTACCTAGTACATTTCCAGTCGCAATATCTGGATTTTCAATAAAAATAGAAGTCACACTCGTTGTGATTTCAGGTAATGATGTTGCTCCACCAAGCATTAACCCTAATACCGCTCCATTTAAAGTTGATTTTTCTCCAATAATATCAGCATGTTTTGACAACTGGACAGCTAGAAAGATAGTAAAACATGCAGCAATGAAAAAGAGAAAATATACCATAAGTTCGTCCACCTTCAATAAAATTTACTTGTAATCAGTATTTCCAAAATGATCTAATACATTACTTAGTTAATTTATAATAAAAAATGACTTCATACAACTATTTTTAACTAAACTGTTACATATCCATTTCTAGTAAAACAGGGCAATGGTCACTTCCGAGTATTTGTGAATGAATCTCTGAATCTAGTATATTAGTTTTAAGTCTATTGGATACGATAAAATAATCTATTCTCCATCCAATGTTTCTTTCTCTTACTTTGTTCATATATGACCACCAAGAATAAGCGCCTTCTTTATTAGGATAAAGAAATCTATAAGAATCAACAAAGCCAGCATCAAGCAAATTTGTCATCTTTTCACGTTCTTCATCTGTGAATCCAGAGTTGCCCCTATTTGACTTTGGGTTCCTCAAATCAATTTCTTTATGAGCTACATTAAGGTCTCCACATAAAATTACAGGTTTGATGCCATCTAATTCCAAAAGATAAGTTCTCATATTTTCTTCCCATTGCAAACGATAATTAAGTCTTGCTAAATCTCTTTGAGCATTAGGTGTATAAACATTAACTAAATAAAATTTTTCAAACTCTAAAGTAATAATTCTACCTTCAGGGTCACTTTCATTATCTCCTACCCCATATGAGACAGATAGTGGTTTTATTTTTGTAAATACCGCTGTACCAGAATAACCTTTTTTCAAAGCGTAGTTCCAATATTGAAAATATCCTGCTAATTCTAAGTCAATTTGACCGTGCTGTAATTTTGACTCTTGAATGCAAAAAATATCTGCATCAATCTCATTAAAATAATCTAAAAATCCTTTCTTCACACATGCTCTTATTCCGTTAACATTCCAAGAAACCAATTTCATATACTATTCCTCACCACTGTTGAACTTATTTTGTTTGGATCGTTTTCACCTTTATGGAAAGCACTATATTTTCAATGTAGTAGCGTCTCACCACAGTAGTTTAACCTACAATCATGATCTCTTTTGAAGTAGCTTTGCTTAACATGACTTATTTCCTTCTCCCTTTTTGAGTAGCCCTGTTTTTGGTATTCTTCCGATGTAATTTTTTATTCGAATTAGTTTTAGAGCTATTCTTACTACCTTTATATGTGGATCTAGACTCATCGCTATGAGATTTATGTGATTGTCTCGACTTTGAACTTTGATTTTTAGACTTGGATGTTGATCTAGACTTGGATCCTTCCTTACCACCTTGACGAGAAGATTGATTCTTATTAGTTTTCTTTGAATAATTATTTTTTTTCTTACCCTTGTCGTCGTTCTTTGTTATTTTACCTACGTTTTGTTTTTCTATCTTGATGTTTAGATCTTTTTCAATCATATCAAGGACAGGTCGATCATTAGAAGAGTAAAAGGTAATAGCCTCTCCTGGCATACCTGCTCTACCAGTCCTCCCAATTCTGTGAACGTAGCTTTCGGCATCCTGTGGTATATCATAGTTAAAAACATGAGTAACTCCTTCAACATCTAGCCCTCTCGCTGCCACATCTGTTGCAACAAGCAATTGAAGTTGTACATCTCTAAAACGTTTCATCACTTGCTCTCTTTTAGCTTGTGATAAATCTCCATGTAGTTCATCACATAAATATCCTTTTGATTTCAATATGGTGTACAGCTTACTAACCCTTCTCTTGGTTCTACAAAATATGACTGCTAAATATGGACGCCGAGTATCAATTAAATGGAAGAGTGTAGCTTGTTTGGCACGATCAATTGTATGTATTGCTATTTGATTAACATTATCTGCGGGCCCTTGAATTTTTTCAACTTGAATATAAGTAGGATCATGCATATATTTTGATGCTAATTTTTTTATTTCTGTAGGTATTGTAGCAGAAAATAATAATGTTTGACGTTTATCAGGAGTCTCTTTAATTATTTCTTCTACTTCTGTTAAAAATCCTATGTTCAACATCTGGTCGGCCTCATCAAGTACGAGAATATCAATTGTAGATAAATCAATCGTTTTTCTTTTAATATGATCTAAAAGGCGACCTGGTGTTCCGACGACGATTTGAGTGTTTTGTTTTAATTTTTTTAGCTGTTTATCTACCTCTTGTCCACCATAAACAGCTAAAGCATGAACACCTTCTACATCCGCAATAAATTTATCTAATTCAGCAGTAATTTGTAAGGCTAGCTCTCTTGTTGGAGTTACAATAAGTGCTTGAATGTGTCCTTTGCTCGAATCAATCTTTTCTAAAATCGGTAACATGAAGGCAATTGTTTTACCAGTCCCAGTTTGTGCTTGTGCGATAACATCTTTATTTTCGAGTATGATTGGAATTGCTCGCTCCTGAATCGGTGTTGGTTGAAAAATCCCTTCATTTTTTAATGTATTGATTAATGTATTTGAAAGGTTTAATGACAAAAATTCTTTCATTTGCTATACCTGCTTTCTTATACGTGTTACGTTTTGTTTAATCTATGCGGTCTACCCTAGGCACGAACGATATGAACATCATCCTAAAACGATGAAAGGACAGTACCCCTAGTGAGATATCGCCCTTCTTAAACCCTATATTTATTGAAAGTTTTGTTTACAATAGTTAAATACTTGGATTTCTTCCTCTGCGTCTAAAGCCCAATCATAATATTTATTTGTATTTTTTTCAAAAATTTGATATTGCGCAACTTTATAATCATCTTCATAAGCTGCAAAGATAACTTTTATATATAAACCTTCAGGACTATATAAGTCATCATCTTCTGGTAGTTCAATATGTAAAAGAAATTCGTATCTATCTCCAACTAAAATCCCTGTAGGATCTTTTAGTTTTTCAACTGAATGACTAATAATATTCATTAATTCCTCTCCCTTTATACTTCCCTTGACCCAAAAATAATTAATCAATTGACCGAATAATTATGTTGAACTGTATTAAACAATAGATAAAAATAGTTAAATCCTATCTTACATTTTACCATAAATCATAATCCAACGTTCTTGCCTTGTGTTTCGTTGTATATGTTTTTTAAACCCTTTATAATAATCTTACTAACAGAATGGGTAAAAAAAAGTTAATTTTATTCCTATAAATAGTCTTGAGAATAAAGGACGACACGTAAAAACAACACGCTATGTGAAATTACCTTATTCAAATTCAAAATACTTATCATCAATTAGGTCAGATACTGGAACAATTTCAATGTTTCGTTCCTTAAATTGCTTCATTGATTGTGAAATTCCAGTATAACAAACTTTACCTGTGACACCAACATGTCCAATTGCAATCCCGGCTCCTTGCTCTTCAGCCACTTCTGCTAATTTTAACATTTGATTACTCACATGTGAAACAGATGAAACATCATCTAGAAAGATATCTCTTTTCAAGATAGGTACACTTAGCTCTTCAGCAATTTCAGGAAACTTGGATTTAGGGCTGGTACCACTATCTACAATATACATATCTTTCTGTTTTACTACTTCAACGATAGCTCTGACTATGTCTTCGTTTTCGACAACGAGAGACCCCATATGATTATTTAGTCCTTTAGCATAAGGAACACTTTCGATTGCTTCAGTTACTCTTCTTTTCACTTCTGATACAGGAAGGTCAATCGTAATAGGCTTGGGACCTAACCATGATTTTTTTCCTTTCTTCGGCTGCATAGGTAAATGGACCATGATCTCAAAACCATTTTTATGTGCTAACATAGCATGTTCAATTGAGTTCTCGGCAAAAGGCATAACAGCAACTGTGATTGGAATATCACTTTTCAGAAACTCCATAACCCCTCCATCTCCACCACCAAAATCATCAATTATTATTGCTGACTTTATTATAGTTTCTTCCCCATATACAGTATGCGGTGCTAATATGCCAACAAAAAGCAAAAGTAAACAAATAATAAAACGTTTCAAATTCATCCCACCTATAAATGTTAGTCTTATTATTGTTTGTTATTACCTAACTGCTATTCATTGACTAAAATAAACTAAACAAAAAATTATCGACCTATGTTTTATCAATCAATTGCTATCAAATGTACATATGTGTATATGTTTTAATAAGAGTGAAAAATTATGTTTGGTACTCTTATTATCTAACGAAATATCTAATAAAATGAGTAAGTTATTTTTCAGATACGTTATTTATTCAAAAAACTTATTTTACGAGGGGATGCTCAAATATAGCTAAATAAAGACTTTGATTGATAAAATAGTTTCTAAATAATTACAAATCAGTTCAACCGAAATAAATAATAGTTGTATGCAAAAAAGACTAAGTTTAATTTTTGCACAGAAACAGCTGTTTAAACATGTCGATACACTTTATGTTTAAACAGCTGACATTCTCTTTTCTTTAAGTTAAGTCCCTAATTAGGCTCGACGTGCACATGGATATCATATACCTCATGTTCCTTTATTAAAACATTTTCCACCATTGTCGATATATCATGAGCATCACGGATATTTAAATTAGAATTCACAAGAATAACAATGTCTACTACAGCGTTATTCCCATATCTCCTTCCTCTAATCTCTTTTACCCCTTTTACGCCATATAAACTAAGAACTGTTTCTTTGTAACAGCTTATGAGCTCTTCATCAAAACCGTCTGTTAAATGTAGCGATGCATCTTGAAAGATTCCCCATGCTGTTTTGCAAATAAGAATTGCTACTATGATTGCAGTTAGAGGATCTAACCAAGGCAAATTTAGCTGAGAACCGATTATACCTACTGCAGTTCCTATACTAACCCATGCATCTGATAGGTTATCTTTAGCTGCTGCGAGTACTGCTTGACTTTTTATCTTTGTTCCTAATTTTTTGTTATAAAGGTATACAAAATACATGACTAATGCACCAACAACACCTGTCCATGCAGAAATCATATCAGGGGATTGGTGTTGTCCATTAACTACGGAGACAACTGCGTCATATAACACTTGTATACCTACAAACATCATAATAAATGAAGCAATGAGTGAGGCAACAGTTTCAGCTTTCCAATGGCCGTATGGATGATTTTTATCGGGTGGCTTCCTAGAAAATTTAAGGCCAACTAACACTGCTACTGATGCAATGATGTCTGTTGCATTATTTAGTCCATCAGCGATTAATGCTTGAGAATTTGCCATATTCCCAATTAATAATTTCAAAGTTGACAAGCATATATAAGCAATGATACTTATCATTGCGCCACGTTCACCCATTTTTAGTTCTTGATATTTTTGTTGCTCCATAATTTACCCCTCCACTTATGTTACGTAACATGATATCAACTATACATCGTGTGGGTCTAGAGCAACCTTTTTTCCTCAAACTTTACTATTAATAGGTGTCAAAAAAAGTTTCATCTAGTAAAAACTATTCTCCCCTTTCCAATTGATTCTTATGTCGTGCATATAGTGCAAACATTATAATAGCCAATAAAAGCAGCATCGATAAAACGATAAAAATATTCCTATGACTCATCTCTGCTACTAACCCTTTTTGTTGTTGCATCGTCAATAATATCCCTGTTAATGTTACACCAAATGCGCCTCCAATGAATTGCGTTAATTGTGCCATTCCCATACCAGATCCTATTTCAGAACTAGGTAAAATCCTCGTTAATTCATTAGAAATACTTGAAGTAAGTGCAGAAAAACCAACACTCATGAACATATATGTTACAAGGATGAAGTATGGAGATATACTAGCTAGGATTGCAAATAAAACAGTCGCAATCATAAGAAACGTTTGTCCGAAAATGATTAAAGGTATATTGCCGAATTTATCTATTAATCTTCCAATAAACTGTGCAGCTACTGCAGATAAAATCGCACCAGGAAAAATAATCATCCCAATTGCAGCAGGTTCCATATTATACACATTTGCTAAAATAAGTGGTAATAAGAATAAGGAGGCAAAGTGTATTATAAATGCAGAAAAAGCAATAAATAATAGCTTTAAATATTGTTTATTTTTAAGTAGTGCCGGTTGAATAAATGGAAGTTCAATTTTACCTATATGTCTCCACATAATAAAAATTAACATAATTGTAGTTATTAAAATGACATACGAAAAAGTTGAAAGAAACAATAACAAGCCAGTTACACATAAAGCAGTAAGAATTCCACCAATCGTATCAAACTTTACCTTCTTCACTTCCTCATGAGGTAATAGTTTCAAAAAAATAGGAATAAACAGTAAAACGAGACCTGTTACAGCGAAAAGATAATTCCAGCCCAAATATTGCGTAATTGCCCCACCTATTACAGGACCTAACCCAAAACCTAGTGAAGCAGCCGATGAAATAAGTGCCATCGCCTTCCCTCTTCTAGAAAGTGGAATGTAACGACTTGCAAGCACCATAGCAAGTCCTGGAACCGCCCCCGCTCCAGCAGCTTGAAATATTCGTGCAACAAGCAATACTAAAAAGCTTTGAGAGAGAAACCCTAATACGGATGCAACACCTAATATTGTCAAGCCTATAAGTAACAGCCTTGAAATGGGAATATAGTCAGATAGTCGACTAAATGTTAACGTTGCAATAGCAAAAGACACTGAATATGCAGAAACAATCCATGATGCTGACGAAGAAGATAAAGATAAATCTTGTAGCACACTCGGCAATGCTACATTAAACATCGTTGTATTCATAACAACAAGCCATACAGTAAAACTCCATATAAGGACAATTTTGTTTTCTTGTATCTGTTCATTGTGCGCCTGTTTGCTAGCAGGAACAGAAATTGAAGTCATTTAAACCCACCTTCACTTATTAAATTACTAATAGAAACCAAAAGAAGTCATTTTCCATCAAGGTTCATTTCGGAAATTTTGTTGAAATTGAGATAAAATATTACAGAAGTGTATAAATTTATGCAATAGATTTTATTTTAAAATGAGAAAAGGTGCCACGAACACTTCATATATACGTATTTTATTTCTTAGTACGAAAAGCAACAAATCCGAAAACAGCCTTCATCAATATTAAATGTATTAATATTACTATTCGCATGAACGACTTACTATTTCGAATAGATAAAATTTACGTGCTCTTATTAATCATAAAGCGAAAAGAGGGATTTTGAAAAGAATAATGCTTATAGCTTCCATAGTGGAGTTGCTTCATTCATTGAACAAAAGATCAGCTTCTGATTTATCAGTTGGTGACTCTATGCCAACTAATTGAAAGATCGAGCTATAAAGGCGGGGGGATTAATCCATTAATTATGGTAGTTTTAAGTTACGCTTGTTCTTTATCCATTTTTGTGAAATATTGTGGTTTTAAAATGATAAGGAAAACTGTGGTCGTATTGATTGTTGATCTACGTACTAAGATATAAGCACGGATACACCTAGCGTTCGTGGCATCTTTTCATTTGAATAACGATGACTAATACCATTCAATCACTATTTATAGTACTAATTTGATTACAATAGCAACAATGTTTACGATAAGAGGCGTAAAGAAAAAGGTTTGTGGAATTTTATGTTCATATATAAAGAAAGTTTTTTCTCAACTAAAGGACTCTAAATAGAGAGTATTTCAGGGCAAGAGTGAGAAATGCTAAAAGCAGCAATCTTTAAGGGGAAAGAAAAAAATATGGATATATCTATTCGAAAAGCTGAGATGAACGACTACGAGTTATTGTTGCCTTTATTTAAGCAGGTTCACACGTACGTGCAAGACCAGATTTATACATAGACAATCCGAATCCAGTCGAGCAAGAATTCTTTGAACGTCAATTGAAAGATGGTAAACAACATATTTTTGTGGCTAACGTAGGCAAGGATATAGTCGGAGTTATAGTGACGAAGGAAGAAGAAACAGCCGAAAATTCTTTTGTCAGAGCGAGGAAAGTATTATATATTAACAGTTTATCAGTTGCTGAAACGCATAGGAAGAAAGGCATCGGAAAAAAGCTAACTACATATGTTTTTGATTTCGGGAAGAGTCTCACAGTTGATAGTATTGAATTGGGAGTGTCCGAGAAAAATACATCTGCCATTGAGTTTTATAGGTCAATCGGAATGACTACAAAGAGTAGAAGAATGGAACTTAAAATTATTTAACAGGTGCTAACTATAAACGTAAATAAGGGTATCTGCGTTAACACATCTATATCATTCCAACACGTTAACAGTTATCGCATCAGTTAAAACAACCACCAGTGAACAAGTACTTACAACTATTATAAGGGAATTAGACGCTGGTTTTTGTAAAACAATCACATACACTGATCGTTAACCGTAGCTTATAGACGAACACAGCGGTTTTTTACACTATCGCCTTTCAACTCTCTTTTCACTACAGATATGAAAAAGACCAAATCATCGAGTAGATTTGGTCTATTGCTTTTTTATTAAACTGAAATACGGATTCCTTGTAGGTTTGGAAAGTTAAGATTACGAATTTACTTTGTGATTTGAATCGAATAATCGACTATTTCCTCCCCGGACCATGTATAAGCTATAATGTAGTAAGTACCCATTGGGAGGTGAAAAACATTGTCATGAAGTGGCTCTGCTACAATTTCACCATTCTCATTCTCAACTACAACATTATAATTTCCACCTGATTGATTAAGGTCAATTGTCACTTCTCCATCATCCACCATATCAAAATAGTACCAATCAGTATGATCTCCTACTTCATATTCAAGAGATCCAACAATACTTTCTCCAATGAAATTCGCATTAGATTTTCGATTGTTTGGCTCAGTTTCGGTTATTTGTACATCATCATGAACATTGATACTAACTATTGTCACACTCGTTTCTCCAAAATCATCGGTAACAGTTAATTGCACATCAAACGAACCTACTTCTTCATAAACATGTGTTGGATTTGCAATTGAACTCGTATGACCGTCACCGAAATCCCACTCGTAAGAAGTTATCCACCCATCTTCATCATACGAATCAGTACTATTGAACGTAACTGCTTCATTTACAATTACACTACTAGGTGCGTTTATGATAGCTACCGGAGCAATATTTGTACTAGTATTATCGTAAGATACTGACATAGTATAATCAGCAGATTCTCCAGACCATGTATAAGCGATTACATAATACCTTCCTGTGGATAGTGTCATTGTATTATTTCTTAACGGCTCGCCTATACGATTACCATTTTCATCTTCTACTAAGACATTAATATCTCCACCTGTTATTGTTACATCTACAACGATATCGCCTGCTCCATCAACATCAAAGTAAAACCAGTCTGTATGATCTCCCGTTGCATAATCTAAAGAGCCACTAATTTCACCTTCAAACCGTATGTTATTTGCAGCAGATTTTCGGTTATTTGGTTCCGTTTCAGTGCCTTCTGCACCAGATTCTTCTACAACTATCGTCTTAGTGATATAACCAGTAGATCCTTCATTATCTGTTACCGATAATGTTACGACAAATGAGCCGACTTCTTCATAAATATGAATCGGGTTTTCCTCTAAGCTTATGTTTCCATCTCCAAAATCCCATTCATATTTCACAATAGAGCCGTCTTCATCATATGAACCATCACCTGTGAATAAAGTCGATTCATTAACTACAACACTAGCAGGTGCATTAATCACTGCAATTGGTACACTGTTATTCGTTTCGCCTCCATAAATTCCATGAAAGACTACGTCAAACTCGAATTGTCCATTTGAATTGACTCGATGATTTACAAAGTAAGCAGTAACAGTTTTATAACCACTCCAAACGCCACTATAATCTAGTTCATTTAACACTGTATTCGTAACATCATCCATCTCAGCAATATCAACGGCTTCGCCACGAGATGAGCTTTCACTAATATATGTTCCTTCAAGCGTAAATGTTTCAAAGAATGTCGATGATTTTATTGTCACATCAGCATTATCTAAATTCATCAAACTAGTAATATCATTCTGAATTTGTGTTATAGACCTTTCAGAATGCTCGTATAAATACTCATCATCTACTAAAACAGTGCGGTACTCTCCATTCGTGTAATTTTCCCACATCTCATTCATATGCTGCTGGTATGCTGCCTCGACTGCTTGATCTTGAGAAAGATCATCTACATATTGCTTATAAAGAGTTGAAGCTCTTTCAAAATCTTCGTTAGCTACAATTTCATTTAAGTCATTTAAAATATATAAATAGTCACCACTGTTACCGTTGACCATAAAATCATAGAAGCTGTATGCATAATCATAATAATCAAAACCATATAAATCATAAGTAGCATTTATCACTTGTTCAACTGTAAACCTAGTGGATGGGTCTCCTATTTCCTCAACCATCACATTTCTACCGTCTACACCAATTCTAGTAGAACCAGCGAAAAATTCGGCACCGCCTTCGCCGAACCAAGGTAAATTGTTATTGTCATCGTACAAAGGAGTGTCAGCATAAAATCCTGGTATTAGAAATCTACTCATTAAGTAATGCGTGTATTCATGTCGAAACAACTCTTCTAATTCAAACCTACTATCTCCTGCTGCCACACTTCTATCCCATGTATAGAATAATCCTTCACTTTCTATATATCTACCACCATTTTCAACACTATAATCATAATTTAATAAGCCATTCATAAGTTGGTATTCAAATTTACTGTTATACACAATTGATAATAAGTTGTCATCAGGATTCCCTGGTCCGTCGGCTGGATAATCGGTCCCAGAAAACCTATGAAACTGTGACTTTACTTCTCTTGCTGCCCAATACATTCTTTTTATTTTGTCCTCTGGTACGTCATCTCCTGCCCAAATTGTAAACTCACCATCTTCGAACACATATTCATTACCGAAATATCGGTCAACAAATGAATCATAAGGTGCCACTCTGGCTACAGTTGTTCCATTTGCATCCACGCCGTTATATTGCCAGTAAATATGATAAAGTGCTAAATATTCCCTTGCACCCCATCTATTGTATACTGTATCAAGAGCTTCTGTAATAGCTTCATAGCCATAATACTCATTAGAATGATATCCCCCTACGTTAAAATGAAGGATCAGCCACATTGTGTTGTCTAATGCCCATACTAAGCGGTAATCTTCTTCCATCTCATAAATAAAACGAGTTATTTGTTCTATTAAATAATCTAACCCAGCATTAAACTCCCAACCTGTTGTTCCAAAGTTATATTTTGTTTGCCAATCAAGTGAATAAATAAATTCAATATAAGCATCAATTGCTTCATCATATTCAGCATACAATGTCAAATTAGTAGTAAACTCCCGAACAACATCACCAAATTTATAGTACACATCACTATCTGTAACCGCATGATTTAAAAACCAGCTTAATTGAGTGATCAAGTAGTTGCCTTCAGGCTTGTCACTAAAGCCAACATTACGATTGTCTAACACTGCATTGATCGCTGGATTTACTTTCTCTCGGTACTCCAAGTCATCATAAAAGCTTAATTCACGATATTCATCTGATTTATAAAAAGGTCTGTTCGCCATCTCTATAAGATTGATTAAACCTACATCATCTGTTTCGCTCCACTGAGGAGCTTGTTGTACAATTGCGTCTAATAATGCTTGATGGCGGCTTTCATCAACATAAAAGTCAACAGCATCTGAGCTAAACGTCCAAAAATCCTCTATATCGTCGACGCTATTAAGATCATATATTAGGTAGTCTATTAAGCTGTCATATGACAAATTATTTAAATAAGCAAAGTTTGTAACTGTGCTAGTTGCTGTTACTACATTGTTTTCGCTGTTATTAGCTTTTTTTGTTCGAACCGTATTATGAACATCATTCCGTTCATATAAGCTACTCGCGTCTGAAATTGTCAAATCGCTATATCCAGGTGCATGTTGTAACGGCTTTTTTATTTCCTCTCTTCCTTTGACAATAGTAGTATAATCATTGTTAATTGAGTTGGCTTGAGTTAAAGAGCCTGTCGATAAAATAACAGATAATACGAGGATAATGCTTGTAATTTTGTACATGACCTTTCGTTTTGTTGACAACATAATTCCTCCTTTTTGTATAGTTATACTATTTTCGTAATTTTCTGTCTTTTTAAACTCGAAATATTGACTTAATAAGCGTAAACATACCGGAATCAATTCCTACAAATTTTCCTGGAATTAATCAACTAAACGTGGCCCCTCCCTTCAAGGAAAAAATATAAAACCATACAACACCTCTTTCCTAATATTTAGACAACAATACCGCTGATTGTTCGCCATGTTAATATAAATTGCAAATGATATACCAAAACTAAAGTAACAACTAATATTTACTACATTTGAACTACATAAAAAAAAGGAAATAAAATGTCATTATTTCCAATGAGACTTATGTATGATATTTAAATACGTATATGAAAGAAGTTAAATATGCTGTGTATATTTTTATACATTGTTATGTATAAAAATATATACATAACTGACATTTGATAAAATATAAAACATCAGCCAACATTCAGCTTTAAATAATCTTGAATGAAAATATATCAATTAGCATGCTTAGGAAATGAATGACACAATAAAAAAGAGTAACTAGTACTCCTTAAATGTTTAATACTATAAATATTAGCTTCAAATCATGTTCTCAAAAGATAATTTTTAAGTCGCTCTTTTCGTAAACTGTGTTGTTTATACTTGGATTTGAGAAAACTGATGTCAATGATTTAACTTTTATATCCTAAATATAGATGCCTCTAACGTTAGTTATATTCGCGTATAATTCTTTCTATGGAAACCTACTTAATGTCTTCATTCCTACAACAATAGATGCGAAACCATTCTTTATAAATATACAATGTCCTTTAAGTCAAACTAATTTATGCTTTGTGTTGATTTATCGGATCATATAATTAAAAACTTGTCCCTTAGGCAAAACAATATTTCTAGATTTGATGAGCTCTTCCGTTACAAAAGTATAAAAGAAGTGGTAGTACCAAAGAAAAAATTCTCCATATGTTGTTTCCTCTGCATATAGAGATTGAGAAAAATAGTTAACAAGGTCATTATGATAGCATAATAATATGTAAATTAAGTCGTCTCGAATAACACCTGCAATATCAAATAACGATCCATATTCGTTCTCATTTAAAATTGGTAGCATTAGTTTTTCATTATATAACAAATGTAATTTTTCTAATCCCATCTGAATTTGCTTTGGAAGTGTTGCATCTCCATCGTAGTGCTCTACGATCCTATCTAATATCAACTCTTTACTTTGTACTATATTAATAGAGGAATAATTAAAATGATTTTCTAATTGTTCCGTAGATAAAGTTAAAAACTGATCTTTGTTATACCGTGAATTGCCATACATACAGTATGTATATTTCCCCATTTGTCGATAATCATTACCATAAATACCGAATGGTTCTAAAGATGAATTTGGATTCTTTGCTAATAATGCAAAAAAATAATGTTTGTTATTTCTATTTGGTTTTTCTGATTTTAAATATAGTTTTTCAACATTTTGTATTTGAAAATTATCGAGAAGCACATCACTTAACATAAACAGGGAAAGTTCTTCAAAAGTAAACTTTTGAAATGCAGGAATGTTATATGTTTCTTCTTTAATTTCGTGCATTTTTCCACATATCAACTTAACAATGTTCTGACCGATTTTCCTACTTAACTGATATAACTCTCTTCCATCATCTTCTGAAACGATAGGGAATGTTGGTAGAAAATAGTTATTCACATACTTAACTAGCCCTTCTAGACGTAATTTATCAATTTTTTGCATGAGGTCAACTTCTGATATTGATAGTAAACTCACGATCTCATCCATCGAAACTCTCGCATGTAATAACACACAAAGTTCATTCAGTTGATCTTTGGATATATCAATGTCTGGATAATTATTCCCAGTAGAAATTAATCTACTTTCATAATCATTTTGACGCAAATTTAACAACATTGCTTTATCCATTTTTCTTCCTCCTTAAACTTCATTCTAAATCTATTGGACATTAAAAAGATTATTATACAAAGGCAAACAATTTCATTAACTTCATAACACAGGAGAATACGAGAATACACCTTATTAAGTATACCATTATTTGGTTGCTTAACTCATAAAAATAGAATACTAGTAAGTAAGGTTTTCTTACATACTAGTATTCTTTGTATCATTTCACCAGTTCAAGTTCATAATCAACAGCATTGCCCTCCCATGTATAAACAATGACATAATACCTTCCGGGAGATACATTAAATGTAGGGTTAACTATAGGTTCTGCTACTCGATTTCCATTTTCATCTTCCACTAAGATATTATAGTCAGTACCGCTAATTTTCGTTTCATGAATTGTTACTACACCTTCTGTATTAACGTCGAAGTAATACCAATCGGTGTGATCATTGCTTCCATAGTCTAAAGCACCAGTCATGACTGATTCAATAAGATTTGCTTCTGATTGTCTATCATTTGGTTCTGATTCAGTAGCTACCCCTCCATTACCTGGTTCAGTTTGTTCAGCATTTAACGCTAGTGTATAATCAACCCATTCACCAGCCCAAGTATAGACTACAATATAATATCGGCCAGTTGTAGCATGAAAGCTCGCATCTGTTAATGGTTCTGCTATACGATTGCCACTTTCATCTTCTACTAACACATTAAAGTCTGTACCGTCTAGTATCGATACATCAATTGTAAGAGCTCCTGCACCATCTACATCAAAAAAGTACCAATCTGTATGGTCTGATGAAGTTGCATAATCAAGGGAGCCTGACAATAGATCACCATAGGTAAGCATATTTGCTTCTGTTTGCCTATCATTTGGTTCTGATTCTATCAATGCACCACTGGCATTATTTACATTTACAGTCATACTTATGCTATCTGTCGCACCTTCATTATCCCTAACAATTAATTGTACAGTAAAAATACCAGCTTCAGTGTACAAATGAGTAGGGTTTTCTCTTGCACTCGTATTACCGTCTCCAAAATCCCACTGAAAACTAACGATAGAGCCGTCTGAATCATAAGAGTCCGTGCTATAGAATTGAACCGTTTCACCAACAATTAACTGACTATTACCACTTATTATTGCTATTGGATTGCTGTTAGTAGAATTACCAGTATATTTTCCATGAAAAACTACATCATACTCGTATTGTCCACTTGCATTAACTCGATGATTTACAAAATAAGCTGTTAACGTTTCATATCCGCTCCATTGACCAGTTCTAGATAAGTCAATAATGACTTGA
The DNA here is from genome assembly GCF_033963835.1 of Cytobacillus sp. IB215665. Taxonomy (NCBI): domain Bacteria; kingdom Bacillati; phylum Bacillota; class Bacilli; order Caryophanales; family Bacillaceae; genus Cytobacillus; species Cytobacillus sp. IB215665. Next base: position 68,666 of record NZ_JAXBME010000011.1, on the reverse strand, counting down.
TTGACAATGTCATTCATATTTTGAAAGTCTTCCATTTCTCCATATGAAGTTCCTCCAACATATTCTCCTGAAAGAGTATACGTATTAAAGAAATCAGCTGTGTATATGTTTTGTGTTACATTGTTTAAGTTTATTTCAGCAGTAATATCACTGTTTATTTCAGCAAGTGATTTCTCCGGGTGATTACTTACATAAACATCTGAAACTAACGGTACACCCCATTGATTTTTATTATCGTATAAATATGCTAAATGGTTTTGATACTCATTTTCTAAATTAGCATCCCTTGATAACTGATCCATATAACGATCAAAACCTACTTCGTCTTCATTTGCCACAAGTTCATTTATACGATAAAAGATGTCAATGTGCTTATTTATAATAAAATCATAGAAAGCATATGAATAGTCATAAAAATCCCAACCTAAGCTGTATGATGCATGTAAAACAGTATCTAGTGTATAACGATCCGCTGGATTAGCTGAAATACCTTCAACTTTTGTTGCTCTAGGTTCAACTCCAGTTCTCGTTGCTCCAGCAAAAAATTCCCCACCTCCTTCTTCAAACCATGCTAAACGATCACCATCATATAAAGGAGTATTTCCCCACAACCCTGGAACAACATATCTACTTTGCAAATAGTGGAAATACTCATGTCGAAATAATTCCTCTAGTTCATAAATACTATCTGTCGGTACTTCTCTATCCCAAGTAAAAAAAGTCCCCCAGCTTTCAATATAAATTCCACCATTATCTGTGCCAACACCATTAATAAATCTATTTAATTTATATTCTTCTTTATTATTGTAAATAATTGTTGTAAGTGTATCATCAGGATTTCCTTCCTCAACAGGTGAATCTACTCCAAAATATCTATGAAATTGAGCTTTCTCTTCCTTTGCTGCCCAATATATTCTTTGAATCTCTTCGGTTGTTACTTGATTTCCTGCTTTAATAATGATTTCTCCATTATCAAAAATATAATGTTGGCCATAATAGTAATCTTCGTAAGCTGTTTTAATTTGTTCATAATTAATAGGACCGCCTAGATCATCTATTTTTTTCGCAACAGCTAAATACAAACCACTATAATAAGGAAATGTAGCTATCGCATCAGTAAATACATTTAAAGTAAAGTCAGGATTACTATGAAATCGTCCTTCTTCACCTATTACCCAAATTCCATTATCAATAAGCCACTCTGAATCTGTTCCAACAAATTGACTAAACTCCAAAATCTTTGCTACCTCATTTAAAAAAGAGTCTACTCTACCGTACCATGGGGCTTCTTGAACCGATGTATATGATCCACTATAGTAATTAAAATAAAGATTATATTCAAAGCCATTTAGCAGAGCATAAATCGCATCAGTTTTTGATAAATCATTAATATAAGTATTTACTCTAACATTAAATTCTTCAATAACAGGTAAGACAGCATTAAAAATATTTATATCCGGCGTCCCATGATTCATTAAAAAACCGATTTGCGTCAGTATCTCTTCCTGTGTTGTTGTGCCAAGCTCAAAATGACGATTAGTTACAACCGAGGAAATAGCCTCATTCATTTCATACCTAAATGTTAAATCTTGTAAGTGAGATAATTCAGGAGTAGGGTTATCAAAGCCGATATAAAATCCTCTATTAAGAACTTCGATTAAAGTTGGTAGTCCAACATCATCATTAGCTGTATAAAGAGAGCCTCTTTCCACAATAGCATCTCTTAAAGCTAACAGTCTAGTTCTATCGCTATAAAACTCTACTGCGTCAACGCTATAGTTCCAAAAGTCAGAAATATTTTCTGTTGTCATTGTCACAAGCAAACCTACTAAACTTTCATTTGAGTATGTTAATAAATCTTTGAATGTATATACATTTTCTACAGCAGCAGATTTTATTGTGGATGCTCTCTCATTACGAGGTGGTGCAGTAGGATAAAGTGTAAGTTTCTCACCTCTTTCAACATGTATAGTTTCTTCATAATCTTTATTATTTGAATCTAACTGAGGGATAGATGATCGAACTATCTCGTTAATATTAATATTACCCTCCTCTCGCTTTATTGCGTTGCTACCTTGAGCATAACTACTTCCACCGACAGGAGATAATATACTCGTTGCTAAGAAAACACTACATAAATTACACATTAATTTCTTCTTAATGCCCATTTAATGTTAATTCCTCCTTGTTAAAATGGTATTATGCCAATACTCAGCTGCTTATATCAGCTACATAAAACATTAAATTGTATGAGATTTTCAAGTTTGAATAAATGTTAATTATTGATTATTTTTAATTTTCTGATATTTTAAATCGTAAATTTGAATTTGTTTAATGTTTTACAATTTAATAATACCAGAAATAATTGTTTGCTTAATTCATCCTGTAAACAAGTTATAATTGCTTTTTATACAAAATAATGCCAAATACTCAGTATTTCAATAAATAAAATAAACATATTGATACACGTTTCTTACAAGGCTGTTTTAGTAAAAATTATGTTTTTAGCAATTAAGAATAAACAAGTATACAGTATTTTCTTCTTAAAAGATGACTGTTGCGTAAAAGGACTTTTTTATTTTCTAGTTTTAGACTCATATTAAGAAAGTTTACGAAAATAGCCTTCAACAAACAAGATGTTTTGCATAGGCTATTTTCGCATACTAAACTTGAAAAATTACTATAGTTCGTAGCTTCTTCCATAAACTTCTATCATGCACATCAGTGTCTCAAATGTAAGTAAAGAAAGCTGCAAAATTTACGACAATAGAGATTGAATTTGCCCCTATTAAAGACAGCTTCTATTTACTATTTAAAGTACAACTTGTATACTGCACTAAATTTGTAAAGTATCGTTAGTAGATGATGCTATATTGTTTAAGATAAACAAACAGAATTTTAACATATATAGGTGTAGAATTTATTCCAGAAATTTACGAAACTTCCTTTAAAGGTGCGTGAATAAACCCTATAAAAAAATTAAGATCAAATGCAAAAACAGCATTATTATAAAGTTATTTTATTAATCTCGTGTTAAAAGAATTTTACCTACACTTCTGTCATCACTTTCTCCTATAACACGAATTTGCAAGCCATATGTCGGTATGTTACGCCCTGCATCTGCTACTTTACTGTTTAGGTAAGATTGGCTGTCATCAAATAGTGTATTTTGTTGAGTAAAGTTATCTCTAATGCTTGCACCATAATAATCATCGTAGTCTAAATAGACTTTTTCCGATTTTACTAAACCAAATGCAGCATCGTGAATTTGTGTATCAGTATATGTGATGTACCCATCTGTCCAAGTGACCATTTGTTGATCAGCATCAACTACACCTAAATAACCATCTCCGGGATGATCACCAACAGCATTATTGTCTTGGGTATGATCAACGTACCATATCACCAACCCTGGCTTATAGGATAAGTATACGGGTTTACTTGTGATTGGACGAATGTGACTCAATGCCTTGTCTACCCCTTGATGGTTTCTCCATTCTAATAAATAGTAGTGCTCACCACTATATGTCCCAGTTGCTTTCGTGAACCCATCTAAAATAGCAGATGTCTCACCTTCTGCATCATCAAGGAAGATTTCTTCTCCATCAGTAACAACACTAATATCATCAACCCAAAAGCCTGTTTCAACTGTGTTAGTATCTGTAAAATAATGAAATTTTAATTGGATTGTTGCGCCTACAAATGCTGATAAATCAAAAACACCATCTATCCATCCATCACTTTTTCCTGTAATTCCATGTCCGGAATTATTATTATCTTCCTGTGCCTCAGTTGTCGTTATATTCCCTTCTATGGATACCCACTCATTAGTTCCATCCTCTTTTATTTGAACCGAAGCAAAATCCCATCCTTCTTCAATTTGATAAGAAGTTTTAAATGTAAGTAAAGCGTCAGTTGATGTATTCGTTAAGTCTAAATTAAAAACCAACTCGTTAGCTAAATAGTTACCTCTACCGCTGTAATATGCGTAAGTCCCACTATAGGGTTCTTCTATTGTAATTTCTTTATTAGGTAGTTCTATTTTCACTACATCACTATTCGTTCCTTTAGTACTTGCTTGATCAAGCAATATTTCTAGACCGTTACTATCAATATCTTCAACAGAAATTGTATTACCTGTTAACCAATTCCCTCCAAAAGTAGCCTGTAATATCTCTTTTGCATAAGGACTAAACCCAGGTGGTTCTGTTTGTGGGATTTCACCAGCCCAACTACCAGAAGCCATTAGAGACCAGAAAGAAATAGGTTCTCCTAATCCAGAATTTTCATATTCATCAAGTAAACCCAAAGCGTGAGCAAACTCATGTGCAAAAATAGCTGCTCCTCCTGTCGCTCCTTGTATTGTATAAGAATACCCCTTTAGCTCTGTACCATCGAGATTAATTGGTTCATCAATATGCCAATAATGCGGCCAAATTGTTTCATCACTGGTAATATTATCTGACATAAAAACACCATCTTCAGCAACAGTTGATTGCACAACCATTACATAATCAATTATCCCATCTGGCTCAAAGATATTTCCATCATTGTCGAAATCATATTGATCCATCTGATCGTATTTAGATAAGTCAATATTGTTTGCTGCTACATCTTCACCAAATTCTTTTAGGACATCTTCAACTAATTCGTACCTGCGCTCATATTCATGATTTTCATCTCCATAATAAGTTGAAGGTTTATCAACGGTATACCACCCGAATACCTCCCCATCAATCGTGTGACTTCCTCCAGATTGTTCCTCGTAAAATTGTTTCACAGAGATCAACTTGTCACCATTTGGTCCTTCATAACCATTCTCTCCAAACACGAGCCCTTCAAAGTGTTCTTTATTATAGTCCTCATAATACAATTCAGTATCATTAGAAAGAATGTCATTAACAGGATGATCAGGATACTCTGCTAAAAGTACAACGACATTACTAACAGTCTGCTCCCCATTCCACGCTTCCGGATTCACAATTTCTACATCCTCAGCCAATCCCAACTTATTTCCATTACCTTTTCTAATCCCATTACTTGTCCCATTTATGCCTCTTTTGTCGTAAGCAGACTGGATAAGTTTTAACCGTTTCGATTCTTCTTTATCTAGCTCAATGATTTCTCCACTAAACATATAAGGATTATTTTGAGATTGATTTTGACCTCTGCTCTTTAACTCTGAAGCACCATTGGCAATAGAAACGGTCATTAAACTAATTCCTAATGAAATAATAGCTATGGTAGATATTATTGTTTTTTGCAATATGATTCTCCCTTCTATTTTTAATCGTTTTACCCAAGGAAATAATATGTTTTTTTTCTATTTTTTTCAATAGTGTAAATTCACTGATTATTATGAGCAATATTAAACTATTTATATAGGACTATTTCAGTATTTATAAGAGAAAAGAAAAAAAGCCTTTCATTCTTCTTGTTTTTTTAAAAAGGTGTACTTCAAACCAGATGAAGCAATATTATGATTACGTATGGATGTAATAGATTATCAAATTAATAAAATTTAATAACCGTGATAAAAGACATTCTTTATTACCTTTTCAATATTTTAGATTCTTTTCCTAAACTTTGTAGCTATGGCTCTTAAATTAGTCGAATATGTCACTCTACACAACAATCATCGTTTTATAGAAGACAAACAGAGCGGTAGTGAAAATCTTTAACTAGATAATTCTGCAGATGAAAATGGCTAATTTGTCTGCAAAGGTATAATTATGGGAATTATAATATGAAACATATGCATTATGGGGAAAAGGACAAATTAACCTATAACTTACAAAATAGATGTAAACTAAGGTTAATAGTTCAGGGGGGAGTTGTTAAAGGAATCCTCAGAGGATATGATCAAATAAATTTAGCAAGGCACACCCCAACAACCCAATTAAATAAAATCGGCATTTAATTGGATTGTGAGGAATATCATTATCTTTATTGTTAATTTTTTTATCACCATCGAAAATAGACAACTGACAATTTAACAATTGTAACATTTATAATTTCGAAGATCATTCCATAAATAACAGTTTTTTTCCATAGATTGTTGCTTTTCTTTCTTAAATATAAATATCATTCATTCGTGGAATCTTTTCTACGTTTAAAATAATTGAGTTGTCAAAAACTTACCATACTGTCTATTTTAATAAGTAAACACCAAAATTTACGAGAAGAGCCTAAATAATAAAACTATTATTCATAAGAAATAAAATGTACATTGCCCCTTATTACCTGTTGATTTTGCTGATTAATGGCACTAACATCAAAATTCATTTTATTATTACAGATTTTTGTCAATGTAGCTTTCAATGTAATAATATCGTTTAAGAAGACCATACTTTTAAAGCGAATTGAATAGTCTTGAATAAAACCATCTTGCAAAAAAGGGCTAAACAACTTAGATAAATTCCCCATCGTCCACATCCCATGAGCAATTATCCCTGGTAAACCTGCTTTTTGAGCTTCTTCATCAATCGTATGAATCGGATTGTAGTCACCAGATGCGCCAGCATATTTAATTAAATCTAAACGAGAAACAGGTGGTAATTCGACATTACTCAGTGCATCGCCCACCTTAAGTTCAGCCAATTCTATCACCTGTTCATCTCCTTTCGCAAGGCAGAATTAATAATGATCGTCGACTTACCAGTAAATATTATGTTACCGCTTACATCTTCTCCGTAGCTTTTCAGCACTAAGAAGCCCAACTCTCCACTATTGCTCGTTTTATCATAATAATCCTCTACTTCCTGATAACAAAGTATCTCTTCATTAACAAGTAGTGGCCTTTCATAATGATATATTTCTTCTCCGTGGATCAGCCCTTTCTTAGGGAGTTGTAAATCTTCAATTACACCATAATTTAATACTCTTGGAAATGTTACTGGTGCAATATTAGTTTTGTATCGAGATTGCGTCCCTACTTCCTCATCTATAAAAATAGGGTGAGGATTACCAATTGCCTCAGCAAATTTTTTGACAGCTCCTCTTTCAATGGTGTTTCTTTGTTTTTTAGAACGACTGCCTATTAATTTACTAAACAAACTATAACACCCCCAAATGACTCGTTAATTTTTTGGACCTCCAGCGACGTAGATGACCTGCCCATTAACAAATGATGATTTTTCATCTGCAAAAAATGTTACAGCATTTGCAATATCATTCGGCTTACCCGTCCTTCCAACAGGGATCGTTGCTATACTAGCCTGAATTAAATCTTCAAATGATACACCAATTCTTCTAGCTGTTTCTTTGGTCATTTCCGTTTCTATGAATCCTGGTGCAACTGCATTTGCAGTAACGCCATATTTACCCAATTCAATAGCTAGTGTTTTCGTAAATCCTTGTAAACCAGCCTTGGCAGCTGCATAATTTACTTGTCCTCGATTACCAAGCGCAGAAGTTGAAGATATATTAATAATTCGACCATAATTATTTTTCACCATATGTTTTTGAGCAGCACGAGTGACATTAAATGATCCTTTTAAATGAACATCCATAACGGTCTGCCAATCATCATCAGTCATTTTAAATAATAAATTGTCACGAATAATACCCGCATTGTTTACGAGTATATCTATCGATCCATATTTGTTATATACTTCATCAATCGTTGCATTTACGACAACAGGATCAACAACATTAACGACTTTTGAAAAAACTTCGAATCCTTTTTCCTGAAATTGCTGAGAAGCTTCATATAATGCTTCTTCATTTATATCAAAAATAGCTACTTTTGCACCTTCCTCAGCAAATTGTTCAGCAATGCTTTTTCCTATTCCTCTGCTTCCCCCAGTTACAATTGCTACTTTATTATGAAACCTTCCTGTCATGAGTTATATCTCCTTCCAAAAAAATCTTCTTAACCGAATTGTCCTACTTTTACATGACCTTTTAATAGATTTCTAGAAATGATTAAGCGCTGTATTTCATCTGTTCCATCAAAGATCCTCCAGAGCCTTGCCTCTCGGTACCATCTTTCTATTGGAAGTTCCTTCGTATATCCCATTCCACCATGAATTTGCAGCACACGATCTACTACTCTATTACCCATATTTGCTCCGTATAATTTTGCAATAGATGCTGCATGACGATTGTCTTCACCTTGGTCAAGAGTAAATGCCGCATTTAACACAAGCCAGCGTGCAGCTTCAATTTCAACAGCACAATCGGCAATTTGCCATTGTATAGCTTGTCTCGTAGCAATCGGTTTCCCAAATGTCTCTCTCTCTTGAGCGTAATCAATTGCCATCTGAAGTAGTCTTTCAGATGCACCAACTGCACGTGCCCCTACTATCCACCTTGCAAAGCCTATCCACTCCAAGCCTAACTTATAGCCTCCATTAATCTCTCCAAGTATATTTTCTTCTGGTACACGTACATTTTCAAAAACTAAACTTGCAGGTCCACCTTCTCCCATCGTTAAAATTTCTTCTGATCTCCAGCCCATGTCTCTGTCAACAATAAAACAAGTCACCCCATCCCTACCTGTTGCTTGATGCATTTCTTTGTCAGTAATAGCGATAACCATAACAAAATCAGCATCATTACCACCTGTAATAAACGTCTTTTCTCCATTTAAAACCCATTCATTTCCTTCTTTAACCGCAGTCATTTTTATGTTTCTCGTATCTGAACCTGCACTTGGTTCTGTTATGGCAAAACACGATTTTTTCTCACCATCAATGGTAGGAATTAAGTACTTTTTCTTTTGTTCCTCATTTGCGTAATATAGAATGATATCTGCAGAACCACCAAACATAAAAGGTACAAAAGTTTTCGAAACTTCCATAAGAACTATTGCTAACATCATCTGCCCTAGATCTGCTCCTCCATATTCTTTTGGCGTACTAATACCCCAAAAACCAGCTTCTTTCGCCTTTAATTGAAGCTCTTTCAATTTACTTGCAGGAAGACCTGGCTTCCCTTCACGTTCATTTCTGAGAACGTCGTTTTCAAGAGGGATTAGTTCTTTTTCAACAAATTTTCTAATTGTTTTTTGAACCATTTTCTGCTCATCGGTTAACCTTAAATTCATAAAATCAACTCCACATTTTATTTTTTGAATTTTCCGAATTAATAAGCTATAGTACACCGTTGAAGTAGCGTAATACACTTTCTTTTTTACCCTGGAAACAATCATTCATATTATATATTTTTTGCAAGAAAAGTAGAGATTGTTAATGTACAGTTTGGTAACACCTTTAACTTTAAGTAAGAGGCACCCTCCTTTCACTTATTAACAGGCTCTTTTCGTCATATTTGTTGTTATAGTATCTAAATAGGCACAGCAACACTTAAATAATTTTTACTAGTTGACATCAATTTCTTAAAAAAGAAAAGATGCCACGAATTCTAGCTTTTCGATACCCATCCTTTGTTACGAAGGAACAATTCATGCGTAAGTAGCCTATTTAAAAGTACTATAATTATGGATTCTATATTTTTGAGTTTAGTCCTTTAAAAATGTTGTTAAAGTTTTGACATATCCTACCTTTTAATTATATTTTTTCAATAAAAAAACATTACCCTAATCGTTAATAATTTCACATTAAGGTAATGTCTACGCTATTGAGTATGGTTAAATTGTAGTAAAAGTAATTTTATAAGTTTTTCTCTCCATTTTTACTGTAACAATTAAGTTTTCTAAAAATTGTTTAATGTTAGAGTACACCAAGTAATCATCAGCTGTTGTAACACTAAAAAAAGATTGTTTTACAGTATTATGGCCCATAGGTTCAATTGTTGTCTCAGCTAATACTTTACGGCATGCATTCAACTTACCAGTGCCACCACATGATTCGCAAAATTGTATCGTACCTTTACAACCACACGGAACAACTTTTATCCTTTCAATCGCCATATTGATTCTCTCCTATCACAATTTAGTCCCTAGCTCTATCCATCATTTTTATTAACCTAGCATGTTAAATATCTTTCTTCCGAAGCCAGTCATTTCGTTGCATTTACAAATGTTTACTTGCTTCCAACATGCTTCTTATCAATGCGTTTTTCAATTTTGGCAATAGCATCTTTGTCTTTAAGAAGGTCTTCTTTGTTTTGTCTAATTAGTTCAGCTAACGGCATTTTTACTTTTTTCATTACATTCACTCACCTTTCAATTAATTTTTCTTAATAAAGGTTAATATGATACTGTAGGAAATTATCGTGTTATATCATGTATAGTAAATCAATAATTTTTACATTTCTTCACTCCACTTTTGTATAACCTATCAAAAAAAACCTTTACCAGAGTGGTAAAGGTTTTTCTACATATAAATACCTTTACCGCTTGATAAAGGTCTTGCTAACAACGTTATGTCGCCAACAAAGCCGAGAGTTTTAAACTCCGTAATGACGACTTTGCTGTAAAAGCTACTCCCCTTTAGGAGAAACATTAAGTTAATTTAACTATATCATAAAGTAAACAATATGTCTTTGTCAATTAGTATTTTCATATTTTATGTGACAGCATATGTGACGTGGGCTTATTTTCTATTAACAAATTTTTCTCTACCTCATACGAAAGTTGTACTAATACTCATACATCTGCCTAATGCTCTGTCTAATAAAGTTTATTAAAATAAACTCAACAACATATTTTATAAAGATTTTTTTACTTAAACAAAGGAGAGATAAATAATGAAGATTATTGAGTTATCTATGAAAACAAATAACTTAGAAGAAATGAAGAAATTTTATACAGATGTTCTACAAATGATATTAATTGAAGAAAACGACCAAATGTTTTCTGTGATGGCTGGAAAGACACGGCTAAATTTTGAACATGATGCCCAACTTCCATTTTATCATCTTTGTTTTCGTACGAACGATCTGTATTTCCAACATTTATATAAAACGTTGTCAAAGAAGGATGTGTTATTACCAGATGAGTTTGGAGAAACCTCTTTATTTTGGGAAGGGCAACAAGCATATTTTTATGATCCTGATGGGAATATTTTAGAAGTCCTTGTAAGACCTTTTAATGATGATGAAGAAGAACCATTCGGCTGGTTTGACGTTGGAGAAATCGGCATGCCTTCCAGTTCAGTTAGACAAATGCAAGAAGTATTGACTCCTTATGTTAACGACAAAATGCATGGAAATGGTGATAATTTTGCATTTTACGGTGATGAATTTGGTGTTTTTGTATTAGTAAATGAAGGTAGACATTGGTATCCAACTGAGCGTCCAGCAACGATCCATCCACTAGAAATTACTATACTTGGTGAGAGGTTCCAACATTTCAAACATTCAAACCTCCCTTATACAATCACGGTGAAACCGAATTAATTATTGAATACACTTGATTAATTTTGCATTATAATAAAAACCCTTCACCTAAACGATCTATATTGTTGCTATACATTTGTCACAGATGAGGAAGTGTGTTATGTAAATGTAGGTACTTCAATAGACTTACTTACAGGTGAACGAGAACTGGTTCTAATTGAAACAACGGTTGATGTTTCAATTATACAGAATGATCCCTGGTGGCCCCTTTTGTGCTTTGACCTGGTGTTGGGACAACTCTATGTTTACAACCTTTATATACTAGTTTCACCTTCTATAATGTTTTTTACTTTATATTTATAGTTACTTGCTATTGATGGTTGGACTATCATATATAACGTAACTAAATTAGACTAAAACCTAAGTTAATTGTACATTTTCCAACAATTATGATATTCTAATCATAGACAAGCATTAACTGCATACAATAAGAAAGACCGAAGGTGCTGTAACACCAACGGTCTAACAATAGACGATTCCTTCAGGAGTCGGCTTGAATAGTCAAAATAGACCACCAATCGCTCCGGCTAAAGAGTTAAGGGTGGTCTATTTTTTGCCGTTTTTATTGAAAGACAGTACTGAAATGATCAGCCCGCAAAATGCAATTGCCAACATCAACGCTTCAAATACCGTCATACGCCTCACCCCCTTTCAGGGAATGAAGCTGACCACCCTTAGAAATTCGCTATTGTATTCCAATTATACTATAGTTGCCCATGTTATCGTAAGTTGGTCCCACCTTGCAAGTTATGTATAATTACCAAAGTTCCAATTTTTCATTTATGAAGAACTGGGCTAATCAATTCACTAATTTTTGAGTCTTAAAAAATGATTTATAAGACCCATCACATTAATACAGGCCTAAATTAAGTGCTTACATAACATAAAGTCACCCTTTATTATCACTTTCCCCCTCCTTGGTAGGTTCATTCATACCATACGGGAGGGCTGCTAATTTTCTGGATGTTCGCTCTTTGTTTGTATCTATTTCAGGCTGGTTGACATTTAGGTTTCCAATTCCAATATTAATAACGTTTGTTCTTCTCACTACTATTAACAAAAGTAATGGAAAAAAGAAAAATCCCGCTAACACTAAAAAGTCTTTTCTATCATACTTCATGTAATCTCTCCCTATTAAGTTTACTATCTTTTCTACTATATTTTTACTTTTCCAATCTACTATAAGCCATCATTTAACAGAATAAAAACTAGCTTCAACACATAAAATCAAGCTATCTCCAGTCAATTTGAGTCAGCCTACCAGATCTGATAAGTTTACCCATTCCTTGTATTGCGACTCGAAGATTCTTGATATCTTCAAACGTTGTTAATACTTCCTCTATGATGAACTTTTTTTACTTCTCCTCTTGAGCTTGAATGGTACTTCATATATTTCACCTCCTGAAGTTTATTGATGTAATAAATCTCCAATAAAAATGTAACGAATAGTTGTTGTAGTTTAGATTCCTTACAATATTCCAACTGCACATACATCTGATATATATGATAGTCGATCGGACAGTAGTAACCCCATTTTTCGCTTTGATCTTTGAAAGATGATCGGTTGTCCATAATTCAGTATAGAAAAATTTTGTATCTCAGTTATTTTATCCTATGGCAAAACCCCTTTTATATACTTCATTTCTTCAATAGCTTGTTTCTTCATTATAAAAGACATCACCTTTCATTATTGGATATACAATCCCAATTCGACAAGAAAGGTGATTTTCCTACTATTTATATTAGAAGATTTATATACAACAAATATGTAAGAAATTCGGGAAATAAAGAAATGGCATAACTCCTATTAAGATAATTAGATTTGCATACCATATTTTTTTATATACAAACATCGTCAAAGAAGGAGCCCATCCATAAAGGGGTGAGCACAATATCATTGTATTAATTCTTCAGCTAAATAGAAACTTGACTTTCTGATTTTGGGAGTTGGTGTACCATATTGTCGGGTGACAAATTCATCAGACGCACCAGGTTGTAACATTACCTGTGTAGAAAAGGACAATTGTTATCATCATTATCATTGAGATTGATGAAAATGGTTATTGCAAAAACAGATCGTCTATAATTTGTCAAAAATGTACGATTGTCTATGCTATCCACAAGTTCCTCTTGCTTCTATTATGCAAACTAGATTTAAACATCATATACAGTTCTTCAATGAAAATCATACATACAAAAAGACACTCTGGTAATTGGAGAGTGCCCTTTATGTTACTTATGTGTACCTGATTATCGTTAGATATGGTCTAAAGTAAGTTGGTGTTAAATTAGGAATTTCATTGATAAGATTGGATACCTGTATAGTAATGGGTTCTCCCATCATCCCATGATAAAGAAAAGTTTTCGATATAGGTATACCTAGATCAGAGGCGTTGTCAGGTGTATTGTCTATAATTGTACTAGATTCATCAAACACGCTTGTTCCATTATAGATTTTAAATCCAAGTAGTTGCCCATCTCTCCCAATATCAGGATTACCGCCTTCTACTAGACAAATCATGCCGTATGTGATTTGATAAAAGCCATTAGCAGGAAGAATGATTGCGTTGGGATTATTAGCATCATTATTTATAAAGCCACCCGTACATGGTTGATTTGAATCAGTAAGCAGCACTGTTTGTGTTATATTATTTACTGAAACAGGCGTAGCGGATGTGTTAAAAAGACCGCAAATACCTAGTGCACTACCAGGTGTTCCTGGGTTACCCATTGGTCCTTGTGGACCCTGTTTCCCAGGTTGTCCTTGTGGACCTTGTGGTGGTGGTGGAACTACTCTACATGTACAATTTTTATCATTCATTAGAAATTTTCACCTTCTATAATAGTATTTATTTTATTTGTATGGATATTTGCTGTAGAAGGCTGGACTATCATAATAAAGTAACAAAAATGTACTTAAGTCTATGTTTATACTCCATATTTTCCAATAACCACTATAAAATATACTAGCCTTGAATAATGTATACATATAATAACTTCACTCAAACTTTACTATATTTATTTTGGGAGGGATATTAATGCATCTAATTTAAAGTATTTTAAGGGAAATACATCAATCAAATTTACCTAAGGCACAAGACTACAATATGAAATATTATGAATTTAGAAAAGTAATTCACTACATTAAAGAGCATAATTACATTAAGGGAGAAATTATTACTTTTACCGATATATTTTTAGGTGGAGCAAAACTTACAGAGGAAGGATTAGATTTTTTAGCTAATAATAAACGTTATGAAGATGAATACCCTTCAAAAAAGGATATCCCTTTTTGGGTTAGGAAGTTTCCTAGGTTGTACATTTTCCAACAATTATGATATTCTAATCATAGACTAGCAGTAACTGCATACAATAAGAAAGACCGCAAGTGCTCGCAACACTAACGGTCCTACAATAGACGATTCTTCAGAGGATCGGCTGATATATCTAAAAAGATAGACCGCAACCCTATTCCGTTAAGGGCGGTCTATTTTTTATGTTGAAATGAAAGAATCGCTACGATTAATGTTGCAAAAGCAATCATGAGCATTATCCCTTCAAATGTAGTCAACATAGGCATCACCTCCCTTCGCAAGGAGTATGAAGCCGACCAACCTTTAGCTACCGAACTATTGTATTCCAATTATACCATAGTTGCCCATATTATCGTATGTTGGTCTCATCTAGCTTGTCTATTTAACATAATAAAAGTTCCAATTATTCATCTGAAGAACTGAAACTAATGGATTTACTCAACAATTATTGTGCTTTCCAGGTTTATTATCTCCTTTAGCTCTATGTACTGCTCCATTTTAGACTTATGCGTAGCACGGATCTGAACTAACGTGATTTATAAAAAGAATTATTAAGTTCATCGGAATAGCGGGCACAAAACATCAAACTTATTAAGTAAAAATATTCCTAAGCATGTTTACATGTTCGTTTAAGCTTGCATATAATAATGTAATTTTAATAAGGGAAGGAGGACGCGATGTATAAGCTAATGTTAATGTTGTTCAGTATTTATTTTTTTCTTTCCTCGGCATTTGTCTATGGGCAAATGTTAATAAATGACTCTATCATATTTATAGCCCACCGTGGTGCATCTGCTTATGCACCAGAAAATACTTTTGCAGCATTCGATAAGGCAGTTAAAATGGATGCTGATTATATAGAAGTTGATGTGCAAATGACAAAAGACTCGCATTTAGTCATTATTCACGATCTAACGGTTGACAGAACGACAAATGGAACTGGTTATGTAAAAAACTTAACACTAACAGAATTACAGCAGTTGGATGCAGGTAGTTGGTTTCATACAAAATATGCAAATCAACAAATACCTATATTGTCAGATGTTATAGAACAATATAGCCGATATATTGGCATTATGATTGAAATTAAAAACCCTTCACATTATCCAGGTATAGAAGAAAAAATAGTGCAACTACTTCAACAATACCAAAACGAACAAAACATGCTCCAGCATATTAAAGTACAATCATTTAACGAAGCCTCTATCGTGAAATTCCATTCACTGCTCCCTTCTATTTCTTCCGGAATCATTATAAATAAATCAACCTCACCTTATCAAATCCTACAATATTCAGGTATATTTGATTTCATATCAGTTCATAAGTATTTTGTAACAGACGTACTAATAAAAACAGCCCATTCTATTGATGTCAGCATTTTTGCTTGGACGATTGATCGTTCTGAAACTGCAAACAGGCTTGCTATAAACGAACCGATTGACGGAATCATTAGTAATAGACTAATGACTAAGAATGATATGGCAAATAAACAATTAATACTATACGAAAATTTTTGCGTTATGCCATCAGGGAGCTCAAGTGAACAGTTTAATTCACACGAAGAAAAGTCAAAAGGTTGAGCTTTAAATCAACCTTTTGACTTTCTTACCATTCTATTTAGCAGTATCTCTCGATTAGTTCTTTCATCTTTTGTGTAAGATAATTCATATCATTAGTTGTAACTGTAAAACGGATGTTGGATTCGTCCATTTCCAATGCTTCTGCTAAAAAGCCACCTAAACCTCTCGCTCTACGGTCTACTTCCATAAGTACTTCAACACTGTCATGTGATTGAGGGAAGAATACTAACTCCAACTCATCTAACTTACCTCGAAATGGTCCACTCGTTGGAAAAAACTCAAACTCTTGAATAAATGGTAAACGCCCTTTCATACTATACGGAGCTTGTTCACTTTCAACTTCGCGCAGACGAAAACCAAGTTCGTTAATTGATTTAAATATAGCAGTTGTTAAAGGCATCGGCTCTACTTGAATGTAATCCTTGTCACTAGGATCAACAGCATTTTTAATGTCTAATCCTGTTTGAATCCATACTTTTGTTTTACCCATTGTTACAGGAGTGTCAATAGGTAGCTCAAATGAAAACGGGATTTCTTTTGCTTCTCCAGCCTTTATTGTAAAAGGTTCATTAATTTTAAACTTTCCAATATCAACTTGTCTATTAACCTTTGTATCATTAACTTCTTTAATATAAGTTGTTTTGACAGACAAATAGATTGAATCGATGTCCTGATCAACATTACCACCAGTTAGTTCAACAACACCTTTTACTTCTTCACCAGCTACTAATCGGTCATTATACAGTTTTGTATCAACTGTCGTCGATCCAATTCCAATACTTGCAAACATTTTATTAAAAAATGACATATTCATATCCTCCCATTTTCGCAAATACATTGACTAATCATATTATACTATAAACAGCATGTTCAAATAGGAAGTATTTTCAATAAATTTTTTAGAGTCTTAATCGGCATCAAATTCCTCGTCAATGATGTTCTTCTTCAGTAAATATTCAAAAGTGATATCTGCTATATCTAAGAGATCTTCTGCTTGTGGAATATGTCCTCTCTTTAGTAATTCATTAAAGAAAAACTCAGCAATTTCTTCTGTATCAATCACTACATTGATTTCACTCATTACATTTACCGCCTCCTTTTTTACAGGTTTATGTGTAATATTTTTACGATATACCAAAAGATTTACATCATGACACAAACATTATTTTTTGCAAACGGTTTATTCGCATTAATTGTTGGTTTTTAAAATAGGATGGTTTCGTACTAAAAAGACTTGGCATCTTTCTTCTATAAAACGATGACTGTTGATTAAAACAACATCTTTATCTTCTACTTTTGGAACTAAAGGAATATAGCTTACGAAAAGAGCCTTGTAATTTGAGCTAATTAAGATATTCCTAATGTTCGGGGCATATCTTCTTCTCTAAACACTATAAAATTCATATCCTACACATCAGTTATTCAAATGTGAGTGGAACAGTAAATGAAAAGAATCTTTGTAAATCATGTATATTATGTTAAGACATTACATATCGTGTAATAAAAGTTAAGCTTTTTAGGAGGGTTATGTATGTATGCAAAGCAAATAACTTATGTAAAGCCTCATGCGGAAAGTGAGGAGATGAATGTTGTTAGTGGACAAGCTTTTGACAGTTTATTAGAAAAGGTGACAAATGGGATGTTTACATGCATAAAATACGTTGGTTTGCCATACTTGATCTACATCTTAATTAATTTTTTTCAATTGTAAAGTTATTATCTACTTAAATAAAGTGATAGTTTTTCTAAATGATAGAAAATAATATCCATTATTTTTTTATATTCCTCATCCTGGAATGTTTCATATAGACGTTTGTAGTCGTTATAAATATCTAAATAGTAGTCAATCAGTTGTAAATATTTTTTTTTAATATACGTCCTACTTTGATCAGATTCTTCTACATAGGAAGGTGAAAAATGATCTAATTCCTGATGTTTTAAATATTTTAACGTTACATGCTTTTTTGTTAATACTTCACTACTATCTTTATCAGATAATAAAACTAGCTCTTCTTCACTGACTTCAAGCCACTCGCCCTCATTAATGCTTACGAGTTCATAAATGATATCTACAGCAACCTCAGCTTGATAATGCCATATTTCTGTTCTAATACCTATTACTTTAAATAAGGTGTTTCCATATTCCAACACTTTCACAATATCACCAAAGTAAAATTTATAATCAATTTCCATTTTTTCAATTTCAACATTATTTTCATAATCAGCTAATAATTGAATCGCATTTTGAACATATAACTGATCACTGTAATTCACTTCATATAAAATTAATCCATCTATCATAGTGACATTTGTAATCATCCCAACAGTACCATATTTTGAAATGACAACTACATCACCGACTTTAAATTGTGGGTTTTTTTCATTCTTCAAATGTATTAGCCCCCTTGCTGTAAGCTACATTCTAATACATTATTATATGCAGCTAGATCAGAAGAGGGATAAATCAATTTAACTTCATGACAGGATATTTCTAAGTTTTATTTCTAATGTTCCTCATGAGCTCTATATAGCTCCCAAGCTGTATCAAATATTGACATACTGGCTAAGTAAGATCCATTCATTTCTAAATACGTACTAATTTCATTATATTCAAAAGAATTTTTAGGAAATCCATGATCTTCATAAGCATTGTTAGCAAAGCGCCCGATATCAGTCTTAGCTTTAGGCTCCCTATAAGTCATAAGATAATGATAAAATGATTTCAAAGCTACTACCTCTCAATCTTATATACGTGAAATTAATTGTGTTCATTGTGTTTATATTAACTTTTTATATAACTATTGGTCAATTATTTTCACCTTACTTGTCCCATGGTACTTTGTTTTACTAACATGATAATTATGTAAGGAACAGAGTTCTGCAGGCCCTCCGAAGCTCAATGATTTAAGTACTTAAATACATACTTAAGTAAATTTCCTGCCCTCAATACAAAGCCAGCCCCTTGCTGTGTTTTCATAAAAAGTAACCGAACTAAAACCTGTTGATATTAGTAATTGTTCCATATTCTCTTTAGTATTATAGAATTGCATGTGATAGTTGATTTTGTATTTCTCTGCAACGATTAAGAAGATCCCACCCGACTTCAACACCCTAAAAACTTCCTTCACTCTAATCTCTATATCAGACCAAAAGTAATGAGTGTTTATGTGAAAGTGACAAGTCATTTACAGTTGCATGATATATGCACACTTTCTCCTTAGCAACATCTCCATTGTTAGCTTAAATCGATTCTTTTACTGCCTGTTCGGCACAATCTATGTCATAAACTGTTCCGTTTGCATTCATATTAAATAATAATTGCACTGTTTTACCACAACCGCAGCCTATGTCTAATATAACAGCTTCTTCTACCATTTGTATGTTCTCCAGTGCCCATTTGTTTATGCCAAGATGGGCAACGTTCATTATCTTCAGCATATAAGAACCTAACCTCCCTCTTGGGTTTTTAGCTTGGTCTATTAAACTTTGAAGTAATTTCATTTCTTTCCTCCTTTCTATTACCTCACTAGCGAATTAAAAAAACCTAGCTTTGTCCGTAGACACTTATTTAGCCAAAAACATAACATTTACATATTTTGTTATTATTTCAACCATTGTTTAAGTTAACAATAATTAGACATTTTAAAACCATTATTTTAGAGAAACTAGCACCCAAAAAATCAGAAACTCACACGAACCAACTAGATAACTATTTTTTACAGCAAATATTTTTCAACCCTGCTCTAATATGCATAATAAGAGCTACTATTGCTATACTCAAGGACCTACATCAAAAGTCGTATATAAATTACTTCATCCTATTGATGTAATTATTGTAAAAGTAGTACAAGATTGAAGGAGTGTACAGTCCTTGTAAATTTTTTAAAATCTGTAATGAGGTGATAGGATGTTAATTAAATGGATCGTTTGTAATGTACCATTACATAAGAAAAGACAGTTTTCAATTGCACAAGAACAATGGAGATCACTCCAAAATATAGATGGTTTTCTAGGTCAAATTGGAGGATGGGATATAAATACACCTACTAAAGCATGTATAATCGCTTTTTGGAAGAATCATTCCTCATATAAGTTATTCATGAAGAATAAGCATGATGCAATAATAGAAGGTAATGACCAAATGAACGAGTATGATAGTATTAAAGTTGAAATTTTTGAAAACAATTTAAACGTATTGAACTTTAATATAAGTGAGGTTTTACAAAAAGCAACATTTTTACACGTCGAAAAAGACCCCTGTACAAAAGAGAAGCAAAACCATTTTGAACAGAGTCAAAATTCATTATGTGATATAAAAATGAATGAATATAAAGATATGCTAGGATGGATGTTTAGTAATAATCATTATTCATATTTAATAGCTTCATTATGGAATAATAAAGAAGTGGATCACACATACATAAAAAACTTATTACCCAAATTCAATGAAAAATTAACAATAAAGGAACATATAAGCCAAATGAACGAGAATTTAGTACAGTTAGATAGAAATTGGTTAGTAACTTGTAATATGTAAGCACTCTTAAAAACAAGGACGTCATGTTAATGAAAACTTATATTATATATTGTTAACGGGATACATAACATCATAGAATTGTATCCCAACTCAAATATAATATAAGTTTTTAATCCTTATATAAACCAAATTACATTATGCTAATGGAATTTGTTAGAAAGATTATGATCATTTATTTTAAATAGCTAACCTATTTACTTACCTCTACTAAAAAAACGTTTATATTTCTTAAAAGTTTTATATGGTGGAAGGTTGACCGTTTCATCAGGTTGGTAGCATACCCTATCATGATATGGCATCTCTAACATTTCCCATTTGAAATCTTCTTCTGTACATTTTATAAAAAAATCATACCCTTCATCATCGGAAGGAGCTAAAGTTAATCTTGCCTCTTCGTAATTTAACGCAGTATCGATTGCCTCTCGTAGTTCGGTTAAAGCAGCACGATTAGCAATTAAAAATGCATTTCCATGCCACGATTGCTGCCCGTATATATGACAAGTAGGCATAGATTCATCCTCCTCATAAAAAAGATTGTTATAAACCTTTTCAAGCTGATGGAGAATTTCTTTTGGCTTGGTAACTTCTAGATAGGTGTCCATGCCCCATTCCCAATACCTTTGTCCACCACCCTAAATTGAGAAATAAACTCATCATATAAAGCATTATTTTCAACAAATAGATACCTTTCTGACTTATCATCTAAATCTCCGATGAAATAATAGCAGTGAATTAGCATTTCTTCTTTTTTATACAAATAATGATATAAGGTTTCTGCTATTTTTTCTGTTTTACATATTTTAAATTTAGATTTTTTCGCCCTTTTCGGCTTTAGTAAACCATTGACAAAGGGTGTCTCTGGAATATAGATAGCTGTAAACAAATAAGTATTTAACACGACTAAAAACACCTCTGTTAAATTTATTGTCTCATCCTACTTTGCTTTATTATTATGATGACGAAGCTTATAACATTATTGCAGCTAATCATGAAGCTTTACGCCCACATTATGAAAATTTTCATAAGTAGATAGTGGATTATGACCGTGTACTAATTGACCAGTTGTTAAAGTAAGGTATTATCAATATATTTAAAATTCTTAATCTTTGCCTTTATACCATTTGTCTGTCATGAACTCATCAGGAATCCTCTGTTCTGTTGGGTCATCAAATCCCAATTTATAAAGTGTTTCAAACCATAAATCCCTTTTCGATTCCGAAAGTTTGTTCCCACACCATGGACAGTAATAAATTATTAAATCAGAAGTACCTCCATCATGAATGATTAACCCATACTCATCTAGGTTCTCTGTATAGTGTATTAGACTATCAGGACAATCAAAAATATTAGGATGTTGTTTACATTTGAAAATAACGTAGTGTGTCATTGTTTCACAGCAATGTTGCTTCATTCTTATGCCTCCAAACTATAAGTAATACAATCCATTTAGACTTATCGAATATTAATTAAATTTAAGGTATAAATAAAACAATTCGTGCAATTGATACAAGTAGACTAAATAATACTGATAATGTTTGTATTCAGCATCTATCTTTAATTACTATTAAAAAAAGTGACGTTAAGATAACAAACGACCATTTTGGAAACTCAATGTTCATTGATTTAAATGATATAGCCTCTGGTAAGATAGCTGTTGTAAAAAAAGTAATAATCCGATAATCCAAGAGTAATTCATTAATCGAAAAAGCCACAAAGTTTATACTCCCCCATAAAAAACTCAGAATTTAATGGTATTTAGAGGTGTAAAATTAATAATAATCCAGTTTAAATTACCTATTTAATGAATCCTTTTATGTAAAATTCACCACTAGTCATTAATATACTTGTAACAAAAACTTTTTACGATGACAAACAGCCCACTATCCCTAGATTTGCTGGGGTGTTAAGGAAAATGCCTTTTTTCCTTTCTGTTTTCTAAACTAGGCTGAATATATTTTTCAATTACCTTTATACCTAAATATGTATTTACAAGTCCTACTATAATAGCAATCACTAACATACTAACCCCAGTAGTGTCTTTTATCACAATTGGCTTAAGTAACGAAAAAGCTATAGATAAACTAATAGGTAATGCCAATCCAACCCATAAACCTGTATACAATATAAACATTTCTTTTCTCCATCATACTTGTCTTTTAACACATTTTTTCTATTCCATTATGGCTAAAGTTGTTGTAACATATCAAAGTTAAATATTGTTAATACTTGCCCGCATTAGTACTGTGAGAAACAAACGATCCTTCTGGATTGAATAAGTGAAATGAAAAAGGCTACTTTATGAACAATTTTTCAAATTAAATCATCAAAGTATAGGTATTATATTAATGACGACTTATAATCTGGAGTAAACCATTCATGTACCTCTTAAAATTTTTTGTTTATCAATTGAGCTTATTTATTACACTTATAGTCATTAATTTTTATACCGATAAATATTTAAGTAAACCCTTTACTCGCATTGATTTATTAGCTATAAGTATAAGCTTACCGCTCTTTATACTAATAGCTATGTTAATTGATAGGTCTTATAAACTATTCAATGCTATTCAATTAAAGAATAGGATAGTATTATCAATAATTGCATTTGTTTTTGCAGCTTCTTTTTTGGCTTTATTGGATTATATAGTGTTTGAAATTACGGGAAAGATGCTATTCTTTTAGAAAAACTATACTGCCTAACAATGCTCATTTTTATAAATACAGAATGCAGTAGAGCTGCTGTAATTAATGAGTTCATTCATTTTTCTTTATAAGATTTGAATTTATATTATTAAAAAATGTTCTTGACACTTTTACGAAAAAGGAAACCATCTACAGTAACAATTTTCGAACGCTATATAAATTTTTGAAAAAATAAAAAAACTCTGCTTCTAATATAGTAAGTAGCAGAGATTTTTCAAACATTCAATGACGTCGTTATTTGGGCATACTGATATATCAATGTTATTACTTGCTACTTATAGCAAGCATGTTTATAACAAGTTTAATTAAAACTTGAAGTAATTCTTCTTTAATAAACGTGGTATTGCTAACAGTTCCTCATAAGTAATTGACTGTTGAATTTGCTCAGTATTTATTAACAACAGTTGCTCTTCTATTGTATCTACTATTGCTTCTTCTTGATATTCGATACCACACGTTAAACATGTAATGCATGGTACAGCTTTAATCTGTATAGCCTTCGTACCATCTGGTAGTTCCCAATAAACAGTATTTTGTTCGTGATTTATTTTATCCGATTCACACCATTGACAACTGATTTGATTAGCCATTTGTATCAAGCCTCTTTTGTTGATTCGTTATTTTTTTCTAATTTTTGTATTTGTGATTGATATTTTTTTTCTTTTAATGCATCTCGTTTTTCTCTTTTATCTTTTAATGAACTATGATCAGGATTTTGGTCATAGTCTTGACGTCGGTTTAGTCTTGATACCCCTTCAGGAATAAGGTTAAATTGTTCCTCATTCATTAAACCCGCTATCCCAATTGATGATTTCTTCTCATCCATAGATGGATAAATTTCTTTAAAATACCCATCAGCTCTACCCGCTACATAGTTTTCCGGCTCAGGATATGTCGTAATAACACCTTCAAAATTACGCAAAACAACTTTGTCTGCACTTTGGGAGATCAAATAATTAGGTTGAACAGCAATTTTACCTCCTCCACCAGGTGCATCAACTACGAAAGTCGGTACTGCATATCCTGATGTGTGCCCTCGTAACCCTTCTATAATTTCAATACCTTTTGAAACAGGTGCCCTAAAATGGCTTATTCCTTCTGAGAGATCACACTGATAAATATAGTAAGGTCGAACACGTATTTTTACTAAATCATGCATGAGCTTCTTCATAATCGGAACACTATCATTAATACCAGCTAAGATTACTGATTGATTCCCTAAAGGAACACCAGCATTTGCAAGCATTTCACATGCCCTTTTTGATTCTTCTGTAATCTCTATTGATGTATTAAAATGAGTATTTAACCAAATTGGATGGTATTTTTTTAAGATATTGCACAGATTTTCAGTAATCCTTTGTGGAAACACCACAGGCGCTCTTGTTCCTATACGAATAATTTCTACATGTGGGATGGCTCTCAAGTTTTTTAAAATATATTCCAAAATATTGTCATTAATTAAAAGCCCATCTCCTCCTGATATTAAAACATCACGAACTTCTTTTGTATCCCTAATATATGCGATTGCATCATCAAGCTGTTTTTTCGGTACGCCCATACCAATTTGACCTGAGAAACGACGTCTTGTGCAATATCTACAATACATTGAGCATTGATTTGTTACGAGAAATAATACGCGGTCAGGATATCGGTGTGTTAAGCCTGGTACAGGTGAATCTTCATCTTCATACAATGGGTCTTCTAGGTCGTATTGCGTTTTATAAATTTCGTTTGCAACTGGAACAGATTGCATTCTTATTGGGCAACGCGGATCATCAGGATTCATTAATGAAGCATAGTATGGCGTTATATTTAACGGAATAGTTTTAGTCGATATTTTAACTCCTTCTTCTTCTTCAGGGGTGAGATTAATAACTTTCCTTAAATCATCTAACGTTCGAATGGTATTCGTAAGCTGCCAAATCCAGTCGTTCCATTCCTCCTCAGATGTATCCTTCCATAGTTCTATATCTTTCCAATGTCTAGAAGGTTTATATAAATCAAACATTTAAAATCTCCTCTTTTCGCATTTTTACTTTTAACTTGCAACTTTCATGCCAATCAATACTTATTAGTATCGTAACGATACAAATAAGACGTGCAACCGATACGTTTCATCCTTCATTTCTTCCCATTTTGCCGATGGATGAAAAAAATTCATAATAATTTGATATAGCATTTATTGTTTATTGACAAACAAAAAACTGCCAATAATTTGGCAGTTTTCCTATAGGTTAAACTTTTTCATTTTATATTGAAGCGTTTGCCTAGGGATTTGTAGCATCTTCGCTGCTTGTTGAATATTACCTTGGGCTGTTTGTATTGCTGATTTAATCATCGTTTTTTCAGTTTGACTTAGCACTTCTCTTAGCGGCTTAATTGTGTGATGTCGATCAATTAGAACTTCATTGTTCTTGTTCACGCTGGATATGATGTTATGTGGAATATGCTCTAATGTTAATTCTCTACCTTCAAGTAAGGTCATCGCATACTCAACGCTATGCTTTAATTCCCTTATGTTACCAGGCCATGAATAATTGTTAATATAATCATAAACCTCTTCGTTAATATGTATTGCCTCCATTGCAGAAGATTGATTATAACTAGCTACAAAATACTTAAGCAAAAAAGTTATATCATCTTTCCTTGCTCTCAAGGGAGGTATTTCTAGAGATAAGACGTTTAAGCGATAGTACAAGTCAGGTCTAAGTTGGTTGTTTTTTAAACAATTAGCAGGAGTTTCATTCAATGCTACGATAACCCTCACATCTACTTGATATGCATACTCACTCCCTACTCTTCTAACTAGGCCATCCTCTAATACACGTAAAAGCTTAGCTTGAAGTTCTAGTGGCATTGAATTTATTTCATCTAAGAAAAGCGTACCTCCATGTGCGATTTCGAATAAACCAGGACGATCAACAGCACCTGTGTAGCTTCCTTTTACTGTCCCAAATAACAACCCTTCTAGTAAATTTTCTGGTAAAGCTGCACAGTTTTGCACGATAAAAGCCCCTGATTTACGTGTAGATTCATTGTGAATAGCATGAACAAGCAATTCCTTTCCGCTACCAGTCTCTCCGTATACGAGAACAGTAGAAGCGTTCTTAGCTATTTTTTTTGCTTGCTCCTTCACATGCTCAACAGCTTTATTTACTGTTAAAATATCTTCAAACGTGTATTTTGCCCCATTTATTTTCTTAGGTTTTTTTGTAGTAATATTCAACTTAGACTGTAGATCCATGAGCTTCTGTGAAAGTAATTTCATTTTCGAATAATCTTTAGCGATTTCTACCGCTCCAACTATGTTATCATTTACAATAATCGGTATCGTTGTGTTGACTGTATCGATTAACTCCCCTCGAATGTTTTTATACGTTTGTGGTAAATGAAAAATAGGTTTTTTTGATGCTATGACCTTCAACAAAGTACTTGTTTTTGCTGTAAGTGATGGGAATGCATGAAGTAAGTGTTTCCCTAAAACTTCCTCTATCGACACTCCGTCATGCTTGGCTGCTATATTATTATAGAAAATGGTCACTCCATTATTGTCTACTACATGAATTGCTTCATCTATACTTCCTAATATTGCTTTAACCATTTCCTCTGTGTTTACCTGTTCGATAAACAAATGGTAGCCCCCTTCTAAAATGATGCTTAAATATCGGCAATAAGTGCCAGAATATTGGCATTATTAATATTGTTAATTACTTGATAAATCTTTCACCCACACATTCATATCTTCAAGCTTATCAAATATATAACAATTATTTTTAAGCCTTCCTGTATACGAGTAGCCTAATTGCTTTAGCACAGCATTCATACCGTATGAAAGTGCACGAGCGATTGAATAAGCACAATAAATATTGTGATTTATTAGTTCCTGTTCTAATTGTAATAGGAGGATTTTCATCAAACCAAATTTACGATGCTGTGTCAAAGTTGCGCAGTCAGTTAATTCTGCATTATTGTACTCTTGATTGATTTCCGCTGAGGCCGCGCTCACGATTTCAGCTTGATGCTCAACCACGAAGAAAATTGTTCCGTTATTTATGATCTTAGTTATGTATTTCGGATCGTTTAATGGCGTAGGATATATTTCGAAGACAGTGGCATAAAGCTTTGCTAAATGATTAGCATCAGCATGAGTTGCTTTTCTCACTATATAACCGTCTGGTAGTTGCGCTCGAAGATCACTATCCTCTAGTTTTTGAACTGCTGTAAGTATTTTATCTTCTTCTATCCAATTATTACTTGTATATCGGGAATCATCATAATACTTACACATACAATACGCATCACTACCATTAAACAATTTTTGAAAAACTGCCTCTACCATAAATCCATGCTGCAAAAAAGTATGTATATGCTCATTTCTTACCTTTACAATACCTTTGGTAAAAGAATGTGTTTGTATAAATTCATTAATGGCTACAAGTAATGACCCAACATCCCCTCGGTAGTCATCAATCTTTAGTCGTTTATTGAAATAATCTAATGTTACTTCTGCAGTGAAAGTCC
Organism: Cytobacillus sp. IB215665; assembly: GCF_033963835.1. Classification (NCBI taxonomy): domain Bacteria; kingdom Bacillati; phylum Bacillota; class Bacilli; order Caryophanales; family Bacillaceae; genus Cytobacillus; species Cytobacillus sp. IB215665. The sequence goes on along the minus strand of NZ_JAXBME010000011.1, from coordinate 40,707 downwards.
TTTCCTTTAGTTGAATATGATCGAAGTACTTTTTAACAGCCAAGGCTTCTCCCCCTTTTATAATAAATGGTAACAAATTTACCATTTTTTTTCACCATTTATTGTATTAACATACTTTGTACCTATATGCTCTTTTTGGGCAGTTTTTGTTGTGATTGTTACAAGCTAGAGTTTAAACTATTAGGAACAATGTCGGAACAACTAAGTCCAATCTGAAAAGGTTTACAATTATTATAACTGGAGAAAAAATTAAGATTTTACTGAATGAGTTTTACATTTGTGGTCAATATATACCATAAGGAGGGATAAAATATGTCACGTTCCCGGAAAAAGCTCCTCGTTCCTGAAGCTAGGGAGGCCGTTACACATTTTAAACTTAAAGTAATGGAACAGCAAGGTTATCGAACATTGACAAATGATGCTAACAGTCTTAAATATGAAATAGCAAAAGACAAAAATATACCCCTATCTCATGATTACAATGGTCACATAACATCTACTGATGCAGGTAAAATTGGTGGTCAAATAGGTGGGACGATGGTAAAAGAACTAATTAAGATGGGAAAAAAACTATACGTCAATAACTAACAATAGGAGGTTTCATATATGCCAAGCTATAGCTGTCCATCATGTCAAGCTAGAAGCCGTTTCAATATGATAGATCAAGTTGTTACGCCTGTAAAAATCAACTTAGAGAATGGAGAAGTAGAAGAGCTAAACAACCTCGAGCCGTTTCATCTGCAATATAACGGGCCAGCAAGAAAGCTTCAATGCGCAAGCTGTGGATTAATCGAAGACGAGCAGCGATTCATAAAAATGGCAGAACATTTTCAAAATGACCATAGCCATTCGCCTCCAACAAATTCTTAAAGACTTCATACTACCACATACAAAGTCTGACGTTGTTTGTCAGATTTTGTTTTACTGAAGGCTGTTTTCATGTTTATCGTCATAATAATAAATAAACACGATTTCGACTAAATTAAATGTCATCTTGTCTTCTATAAAACGATGACTTTTGAGTAGCAAGACAACTTTATGTTCTTGCTATGGCAACAAAGTTTACGAAAGTAAGCTGGCCTACTTATAAACATATATTGACGATTTATGTTAATTTTGAACGAAGATTATAAAACAGACGTTTTTGATGTCTCGTCCATGAGCATACACTGGTAAATGTCATTTTTTTAGTAATAATAACAATACAAAGCTTACGAATGGCACCATTATTAATCATTTAAGATCTTTGTTTCTTTCGTCAACCCTATAGCCGCTAATGAAGCTCCAATTACTTGTAGCCAGCTTCCAACTCTAGCAATTTGTTCACCTAGGTCCTCTTGCCCTTGTAAAATGTAAACAATCCCAATAGCATCTAATGCAGTTCCAAGAGTCTGAAGACCATTGCCAATAACACCAAAACTTTGATACTCTGACTCCTCCATACTAGCACCTATTGCTTCAAACGCCGCTCCTATTGATTGTACTATATTACCAAGCAAGTAGACCTGAAAACCTTCCTCTTCTTCACCTAATATATCTATCTCATTACCTACTACATTTGTTACATTCCCACCTGCTTGCAGCCAGCTACCAATTATCAATAACGTCTCAGCCTCTTCAGCTCCACTTGCTGGTAAGTCTTGTTCTCTCCCTACAGCCTGTAATGAATTACCCACCGCTTCTAAGCCATTTCCTATACTAATTAACTCCTCGGCTATTCCAGCTTCCTCTGGAATTTGTTCAGATTGGCCAATCGCAGCAATAATTGTACCTGCTACTTGTAACCAAGCACCTATAACTTCAAGTTGCTGACCTCGACTGACCATTCGTAACCCACCAATCTTCTTTTCATTGTTATGCTTATCATATTCAACAATAGAAGATTTATTTTATTGAAAAGCCTAATTTTTTAGCACATTTTTTAAGAATCGTAGTATTATTGTTATATTTTTCAGATGACCGTAGCGGGTGTGAAAAGCTAGTCTTTAACAATACCTTATAGTCCTTTGAAGCTGACTGTTCAAAAAATAACAACTGTATTTTTTTACTTTTAAATAGTTTATATTTTTCTAAAGCATACCAATTTTGTTTCTAACATTTCATCAATTGCATACTTGATTCCTTCTTTCCCGATTCCACTCTCTTTAACCCCACCATAAGGCATATGATCAACACGAAACGTTGGGATGTCGTTTATCATAACACCTCCAACCTCTAGTCGTTCAGCTGCCTTAAGGGCAAGTTGAAGATCATTCGTAAAAATCCCTGCTTGCAAACCATACTTAGATTCGTTTATTTCTGTTATCCCTTCTTCCATTGAAGATATTTTATTAATCATCACAACAGGTGCAAAGACTTCCTGACAAGAAATTTTTTCAGTTGAAGGAACATTTAGCAATACAGACGGTTCAAGCGTATTATTAGCTCTTCTCTGGCCCCCAATCACTAGCTCAGCACCAGCAATAACCGCTTCATTTATCCATTTAAGAGAGCGCTCAACATCTTGCTCTGAAATTAATGAAGAGATGTCCGTAGTATGATCTAACGGATTACCAATTTTTAATTTCTTCGTTTCTTCTAGAAAACTCGTAACAAATTGATCATATATTTCTTCATGAACATAAATACGTTGTAATGAAATACATACTTGACCAGCAAAGGAGAAAGAGCCATTAACACATCTCCCAATGAAGTCAGTTAAATTAACATTCTTATCGATTAATAATGCGGAGTTCGAGCCAAGCTCCAAAGTCACCCGCTTTAAGCCAGCTTGGTTTTTTATTTTTTTTCCTATCTGCGGGCTTCCAGTAAAAGTAATCGCTTTAATTCTATTGTCGATCACTAATTTTTCTCCGATTTTTGCCCCACTTCCTGTCACTATATTGAGTGCACCAGGTGGTAGCCCACATTCCATTAACAGTTCACCTAAGTAAATAGAAGACAGTGGTGTTTGGCTAGCCGGTTTTAATATAATTGTATTTCCAGCTGCAATTGCTGGACCGATTTTATGAGCTACTAAATTCATTGGGAAGTTAAAAGGGGTGATTGCAGCAATAATTCCAAGTGGTTGACGCAACGTGTAAGCAATTCGATTCTCTCCCCCTGGAGCGGCATCCATTGGTACTGTTTCTCCATTAATCCGTTTTGCCTCTTCAGCTGCAAATGTATATGTCATTATCGTCCTGTCAACTTCAACAATAGCTGCCTTAATAGGCTTTGCTGATTCTGTAGCGATAATCGTAGCACATTCATGACGGCGACCCTTTAATAATTCAACTAGTTTCATCAAAATTTCTGCACGTTGAAAAGCTGTTAGCTGTGCCATTGATTTAATCGCACGATCAGCTGCATCAATCGCGAGATTTATTTCTCGTGCATTTGCAAACGCTACCTCAGCTAACTTATCACCGTTGTACGGGGCATATAGATCTCTATATTCGCTCGCTTTTATCCAATCTCCGTTAATAAGCAGGTGTTTTTTCATCATACTCCCCCCTATTTGCTACTATATCTATTCAATATTTTCTTCAATCACACCACACCATTCCAAAACTGTCAAAGCGATAATCTCAGCTGTTTGAAATATTTTGTCTAATTCAACAAACTCGTTTGGATAATGAGCAACCTCTGTAACTCCTGGTCCAAACACAACTGTAGGTATATCGCCAACTTGTGAAAGCAACCCACCATCTGTTCCCCAAGGTGAGGCTTCTACTATAGCCTGTTCATTCATAATTAAACGATATTTAGAGCTTAATACATTGATTAACTCATGGTCTAAGTTTAGCGTTCCAGGTACCCACCTAGCACCAAACCATTCCAATTCAACTGGGTTATGTTCAAACCAACTATCTTCTAAAGAAAGGGTTGTTAACCATTTTTCCATTTCAGCTTGTGCTGCTTGTAATGATTCATTCGGCGCAACACCCATTCTTCCTTCTATAATCACCGTATCAGCCACTGATGATGGCCAAGTTCCTCCTGAAATTTTACCGATATTTATTGGGATTGGGATTGGGATATTTGCATATAGAGGATCATTTATATTTTCGTTGCGTTTTTTTTCAAGTTGTTCAATATGGGTAATAACAGACATGCTTTTTTCAATCGCACTAACACCTTCATACCTAGTACCACCATGAGCGGCCCTACCTTTTACCATTAATCTAAACCACATAGACCCTTGTTGTTTAGGAAATATTTTCATATTTGTAGGTTCTGGTATAATTGCAGCATCTGCTTTATACCCTCTTAATAATGTAGCTAACGTCCCAGCACCGCCACTCTCTTCCTCAATGACACTTTGAAAGATCACATCACCTTTTAATTTAATACCTAATCCCTTAATGGCATCTATGGCTAATAATAAAGCAATATTTCCACCTTTCATATCAGTAGACCCTCGACCATATAATCGTCCATTTTTTACTTCCCCACTGTAGGGGTCAACATCCCATTGGTTATGATCACCTTCTGGAACAACATCTATATGTCCGTTCAAAATAATCGATCGACCATCACCGCATCCTTTCAATACAGCAACAACGTTAGGGCTATTAATGAAGTTCTTCCGTGTTGATACAAAATATGCACTAGTCGTTAATTCACTTATAGAAGGTTCCCATATATCGATCTGTAAACCTAATTCCCGGCATTTTTCAATAATTACAGCTTGAGCTGACCCTTCATTTCCTTGAGTACTTTCCTCTTGAACTACTTTTTGTAACAACTGTGTTGCTTTTGTTTGATTATTACTAATCCATTCATGTATGCTCTCTTTGTGATGATGCATTTATTAGAAGCTCCTTTCTTGTCAATTATGGAATTACTTGTAGATTGTCACTTAAATGTAGCAGTGCACCTGTTTTATCAATAACATCTTGAACTAAGAACGGTGCCATTAACTCGGATAATAGCAAACCATCTTTCGTTACATGGATCACTGCCATATCTGTAATGATCATGTGAACACAGTTTTTTGAAGTGAGCGGTAATGAACATTTTTCAAGTATTTTTGATTGTCCCATTTTATCTGCATGACTCATTACGACAATAACTTTTTGCGCTTTTTGTGCCAGCTCCATCGCCCCACCCATACCTGGTACCTTTTTACCTGGTATAATCCAATTCGCTAAATCTCCGTTTTGACTCACTTGTAACGAACCTAAAATCGTTAAATCTACATAACCGCGTCTAATCATTCCAAAGGAAATAGCGCTGTCGCAATAAGAAGCACCGTTTACAACCGTGACTGGATATCCTGCTGCATTGCAAAGATTCTCATCTTCATTTCCTTTTTTTGGGCTTGGACCAATTCCAAGCACTCCGTTTTCTGCATGAAACATGACATGAATGTCATGTGGAAGGTGATTCGGAACTAAAGATGGTATACCAATTCCTAAATTCACAATCATCCCATTCTTTATTTCTTCTGCAGCTCTTTTGGCTATTCGATTACGTACATCTATTCCCATACCCATGACCAGTTCACTCCTTTGCTTTGAACAATGCTATTGACGAAAATACCAGGCGTAACGATTTCTTCAGGTTGAATTTGACCTAACGGTACAATTTCTTCAACCTCTGCAATCGTATAATTTCCTGCCATCGCAACGAGAGGGTTGGTATTTTGAGCCGTTTTGTCATAAATTAGATTCCCGAACGGGTCACTTTTCTTAGCATATATAATAGCCACATCTGCAGTTAATGCCGATTCTAGTAAATAATCTATACCATCAACTGTTATTCTTTCTTTTTCATGGTTAACAGTTTCATTATCTATACCAATATCTACTAATATTCCTCCAAGACCGACTCCACCAGCTCGGATTCTTTCAACTAAAGTTCCTTGTGGTGAAAACTCAACTGTTAAGCTATTGTCTGACATTAACTTTCCTGCAACTGGATTTGAACCTATATGTGATGCAATAAGTTTGCTAGCTAATCCTTCACACACAATTTTCCCGATACCTATTTCCGGAAATCCAGCATCATTACCAATTAACGTCAAATTATTCGGTCTTTTCGTTAAAATTTCATCAATTAACGTTGGGGGACTACCAACTCCTCCGAAACCACCGAACATTAGCGTGCTATTATCTGTTATTTGTTTTACAGCATCATATGCGGTAATAATTTTATTAAATGAGTTTTCGATACGAGACACCACTATTTCACCTCTCGATACTAGTAATCTTACATCCCTATAATTTGCAATTCTTTTTGCACTTCTTGTAATGATATTTCAAAAAGCTTAACTAGTTCATCAATTTCTTCATTAGAAATAGTCAAGGGGGGAGCTATTAATACAGCATCACCACCAACCCCTTCAGTTCCAGCGTTGGCCGGATAAACAAGCAAACCTCTCTCCTGTGCTTTGTGCACAACAATATCAGTCACATTTACCTCTTCTTTAAACGGTAGTTTACTAAATATGTCCGATACAAACTCAACACCAATTAGCAGACCTTTCCCTCTAACATCACCGATAATTGGATTGTTTTGTCGTAGTTTATCCAATTTCTCCATCAAGCTATGTCCCTTTTTTTCAGCTGATACTACTAAATTATGTTTTTCAACATAGTTAATTACTGCTAATGCTACTGCTGCTGATTGTGGATTCGCACTAAACGTATGTCCACTCATGATTGTTTTTGATCCTTTAATAAATGGCTGCATAACATGATCGCTTACTAAAGTTGATGCTATTGGTGTATAGCCCCCACTTAACCCTTTCCCTAAGGTGATAATGTCAGGTTCAACATCCCAATGGTTGATTGCAAACATTTTTCCAGTACGCCCTAATCCTGTCATTACTTCATCTGCGATAAATAAAATATTATTTCTTTCACAAATATCTTTAATTGTTTGATAATAATTTGAAGGAGGAATAAGTGCACCAGCAGCAGCTCCAATAATCGGTTCTGCAATAAAGGCTGCTATGTTCTCAGCGCCGATACGTTTTATCACTCTTTCAAGCTCTGTCGCACACATTAACTCGCACGAAGGGTAAGTTGAATGATATGGACAGCGATAACAATAAGGAGGTGGAATAATAGGTAAATCGTCAAGTAAAGAAATAAATCGAGCCCTCCGTTTTAAGTGACCAGACATAGATAATGCACCTATAGTTATGCCGTGGTAACTCATCCATCTAGATAGAATTTTATTTTTTCCTTTCATATTGCGCTCCTGCCAATATTGAATGGCAATTTTCATTGCTGTTTCGGTTGCTTCTGAACCACTATTTACAAAAAATGACCAATGAAAATCACCTGAAGCTAGCTCACTCATTTTTTTAGCTAGTTGTTCAGCAGGTTCATTTGTAAATTGTGAACGATAAACAAAGGAAACTTTTTTCGCTTGTTCTGCCATCACGTCAATAATTTCTTGAACCCCATGTCCAATACTTGCAGTAATCGCTCCAGATGATCCATCTAAATATCTTTTCCCTTTCGTATCGTACAAATAAATACCTTTACCATGACTAATAATAGGGTATTCTTTGTCTAATGTTGGTTTAATTAAATGAGTTTCCTCCAAACTATAACCTCCTTTCATTAACAAAGGCTGTTTTTGCAAGGTTGTTTTCGCATCGATTATTGCTTTACGTTTTTAGACATAAGCACGTCTATCGCTGCGTTTTTGGTATTTTATTTACTGTTAAATGTATTGAGCTCTCATAAAACACTACATACTGTCCTTTTTTTGTAAAAATAACAACATTGTTTACGAAAAGAACATTACAATGATTGTTGATTTACCTACTAGGGATTAACCAAGTATGCAACTATTGTTTCGTAACTTCGCTTAATAAATAATGGATCGTAAACAAGGCTTAGCTTTCACTTGTGGCGTTGCTAGATGAGAATATGTGATTATAAATTTCCTAGTTAATTTTTTACAGTTAGGATATCGACTTATCCTCTTTACACATCATATGTAAGAAAGATTCACTTTTTTCTACCTCAGAAAAATTTATTTATTATTCAACATATAAGGTACAATAATTAGTGGTTTTAGTATGGTAGGTAACAGGAAATGTTGTATTATTGTTTCTGGCTCCTTACTTTTTTTGTTCGAGAGAAGTTTTGTGACATATGAGGATAGTTGAATATATAATGAGTCTTTACTATTGATTGCTATAAATTAAATTGATAAGATGAGGAAATTATTGTTGAATTAACACGAGATGACCACCAAGTTATAGTATCATCCTAAATTTTGTTTTATAAAAAGCTAAAATAACACTTGATGGGATATGTTCGAAGTTTAGTAACTTATATTAAATGATGTTTGAATAAGATCAAATTCACCTTTCTTCAAGAATACGTTTATGGATCCAAATAGCTGCTTGGGCACCCTCCCCCATCGCTAGCGTTACTTGCTCTGAATGTATAGTGATGTCACCAGCAGCCCATATATTTTTTACACTTGTTTCTTTTGTTCGATGATTTGTGACAATATGATGATTCTCCATTCGTTCTACTCCTAGCTTGTATGCTAATTCACTGTTTACTTTATTGCCTCCAAAGCCAATAAAGCCTCGATCAGCCTTAATGACTTCTCCGTTACCAAATAGGACTCCTGTAAACTGACCTTCCCCTTGTACTATAATCTCTGTAATACTTTCATTAGCTAATGTGATATGATGCTCACTAAGCTTGTTCAATAGTGATTGTTTGATAGTTTCTTTACCATGGTTTACATAGACAATATTTTCCGACCAATATGTAAGTGTTATCGCAAGAGATGCACCAACATCTCCCGAACCTATGACTATAACCTTTTTATTAGTCACTTCGTATCCATCACAATCCGGACACACATAAACCGTTAACCCTAAGCATGGTACAAGTTTAGGAATGTTGGGGAAACGTTCAACAATACCTGTTGCAAACAACACTCTTTTTGCTTTATATGTATCCCCCTTTTCTCCTATTAGCACAAATAGCTCATCCTGTTTCTTTACATCTACTATTTTGTCTTTGATAAAACACACTCCTAAGCCTATCGCATGCTCTCTTCCTAATTGACGAAGCTTCTCTCCACTTACACCATGAGGCCAGCCCAATATATTATGGTAGCAACGGCATATTGAAGACCGCCCTTGGTTATTGTCAATGACTAAAATACGATGGTTATATCTCCCTAGTTGGATTGCTGCTTGTAGTCCTGCTATTCCTCCTCCAATAATGAGACAATCATTTTCCACCATTCTCCACACCCTTCACAATATTTTTTTTAGTTATTTATCATTACAACTAACCTTTTAGATCAATAATAAACAGTAAAAACGGACTCAGATGTTTCATTTCTTCATCTGAGTCAAATTATTTGTTTGAAAGCAAGCTGTCTTAAACCTGTCGACGGTTGTTCTTTCTCGATTTAAAAGGCACTTGTTTCTTACTTTCAATAACTCTTTTATTTCTTTTGTCGATTTCTGCATCATTTGCTTCATAAATTAATTTTATTTCATAATCATTGTTAAGCATAAATATACCTCCAAACAAACCAAACTCCTACCATACTTATCATGACCGAAAAGCTGTTTCGATATGCACTAGCCTAGTTTGGACACTGATTACGCATTATTTCAATTTTTCAACTATGTTGCAATAGCTGCTCGTTATTCAAAGTACAAAAAAACTCAAAGTGAAAACAATTTCGTACGAGTTTTTACACAATATGGGAATAACGAAGTAAATACGCCGAAATACATACAAAGCTACCATCGTTCGTCAATGTATCATTTTTTGGATAAAGATGGTTAACCTCTTGTTTACATAATGTTTTTATCGTATAGTATAACAGTTGTTAATTTTCTTTTCTAAATTAGCAGGGATCTGTTCAATAGTTGTAAGTAAAAAAAGGACCTCTATCATTACATCCAGTAGGTCTAGTGCTGTAGCTATTTGTTATTAGCTCATTTCAAAATTAATTGATGCTTTTCATAATAAGATCCAGATACGCATATAGGTAACTTTCGGGGTAATCTTTTCATCTGAAATGATTATAAAGATTTATATCATCCACATCCATTATTCAAATTTACGTAAGAAAGACAACAAAGTGTAAGAAAGAGCTTTGTTATTTCATGTAAAATGTAGAGCCATCAATTATTTCAATATGTTCTACCATCTTTAACTGTTCCATAATTGTAAACAATGCTTCGTCCTTTCTTTTCGCTTCAATCATACAATCAATTTGTGAAATGCTACCTTTTATCTCACTCAAAAAACGCATGAACATAGGGAGGTCAATATAATCTGCATGATGACGAAAAGCTTTTTCGCTTTTCGGACTTGAAATATGCATTTTAATTGGGAGTGGAGAAGTTTCCCAAGTATTCACAATACGTTGCCAGTTCATTTGCCAATTTTCTTGCTGATGATGTGCGAGATGATGGTGATAATCGAAGACGAGTGGAATATTTAGTTTTTCACATAAATATAGTGTATCGTCAACTGTAAAAGAAGTATCATCATTTTCAAGCATGATCATTTTTTGAATTGCTCTTGGTACAACCATCCAATTATCTACAAATCGCTCAAGTGATTTTTCTGTTTCCTTATAGTTACCTCCAACATGCATGACACAACGGTGGGTTATATCAATTCCCATTGCCTTTAATAGTATATAGTGAAGCTTTAAAGTTTTTAATGAGTTTTGTAAGACGTGTTTTTTTGGAGAATTTATGATGACAAAGTGGTCAGGGTGAAAGTCGATCCTCATTCGATGCTTGTTGACAAAACTACCAATATCACGCAGTAACAATTTTAATGGCTTTAAAAAATTCCAATCAACAAGCTCCTCGTGGGTTGCTAATGGAATTAGTCGTGAAGAGAAACGATAAAAATGAACATCAGAAGCGACATTATGTTTTAAATGCTTGAAAGTGTTGTTTAAATTTAACTGTGATATTTGTTCCAATTTATGCAATGCTGCCTCTCGGTCCTGTATTTTCTGAAATTGTGAGAAGGTCATTGTTTTTGATGGAGAGGAATTTGCCAGTTCCATGCTCATTGCAACATATCCAAGTCGAACGATCGTCATAGTATTTACCTCACAATAGTCAAGATGAGTAAAGCAATTATTGCGGTCATCTTCATTATTAACAAAAATTAAAATGATATGTAGAGCTTATGTTAAAGTTCATATAAATGAACTTAACGGATAAGTCCCTATCTTTTAGAGGGGGTTTTATCCGTTAAGCGATGGTATATTTTTATTCTCTGTAAATGCATAGCTTGTTACTATACGAAATAATAAAATTATCACTTGGACAGCTAGCATTCATGTCATCTTGTCTTTTTTATTATATATTGATGAAAACAATCTAAATTTTAGTAAAAAAGCAATCTGAATTGTTAACAAAAGACTTTATTTTTTGAATAGTCTTTTAAAATCACCATAGCCCTGTTCTTCTAGCTTATCCTTAGGAATAAATTTTAGTGCAGCTGAATTAATGCAATAGCGTAAACCGTTTGGCCCTGGACCATCCTCAAAAACATGACCTAAATGAGAGTCTGCTTGTTTGCTTCTCACTTCAGTTCTTACCATATTATGACTTACATCCATTTCTTCTTTGACACCTGTTTCATATATTGGTTTAGTGAAGCTAGGCCAACCACAGCCTGAATCAAATTGTTCGAGAGAGCTAAATAACGGTTCACCTGACACAATATCCACATAAATTCCTTCTTGCCTATTATCCCAATACTCATTTTTAAATGGTGGTTCTGTACCATTGTTTTGTGTAACTTCATATTGAATTGGAGTTAACCTTTGCTTTAATTGTTCATCTTTTTTTGTGTCTCGCCAATGTTTTTTCAAAAATGTATCTCTCCCTGAGCCTTGTCGATACATTTTATAGCGAAACGGATTTTTTTTGTAATAATCTTGATGATATTCTTCAGCTGGATAAAATCTCATTGCAGGTAAAATTTTTGTTACAATAGGTTGTTTAAACTTTCCACTTCTTTCGAGATCTTCTTTCGATCGTTCAGCTAATTTCTTTTGTTCTTCTGTATAATAGAAGATTGCCGTTCTATATGAATCCCCTCTGTCATGAAATTGTCCACCAGCATCTGTCGGATCAATTTGCATCCAATATAATTCTAATAATTTCTCGTACGGAAAAACCTCTGGATTAAACGAGATTTGAACAGCTTCGTAATGACCTGTTGTTTCAGAACATACTTCTTTGTATGTTGGATTTTCTTTATGTCCACCAGTATAACCAGATATTAATTTGTTAATGCCTGGTTGCTCGTCAAAAGGTTTAACCATACACCAAAAACAGCCCCCAGCAAAAGTAGCTAATTCATTATTTCTCATCTAAACACACCTTTCAATTGTATGTAATTGATGATACATTTTTTTTATAAGAAAATGCAAAAGATTGAGCTTATAATACAATTATGCGAATATCGAGCTCCACGATAATTAAATGATTGCACAAGAATGTGGCGTAACTTATCGTTATTAGCTAAAAGTCAATAATTTTTTTAGCGCTGTTCTGGATTATTATTTTCCCAGTTTTGTATATTTAATTAGCTGTTTTCTCATTGATAGTTGTTTTTCATAGAAAAAATAACACTACAACCTATGCCATAAAAATTCTTAGACAATAATTATAAGGAGGTGTTTAAAATCATGAGAAAACAGCTTTTATATCTTGCTATAATTACCATTTATTTATCTTCTTGTAGTAGTCAATTTGATGTATCACAGCCTGAAAAATACAATGAAACTGAAGTGGTCATTACAGGAGCTGAAAAGGAACCGGTTGATCTCAACAAAGAACCACTAGATGTAAAAATAACATTACCAATTGCATTATTCGTAGGAAATGATATTGAGTTGGTAGCTTCTGATGGAATTACTGAAGTAAATTATAACAGTGACGGTTCTGTTACGTGCACTATGACTACATCAAAATTTAAGGAAATGAAGCAGGAAATGTACAATAGTCTATTAGAGACGATTGAATGGATTGAACATAATAAATTTGGCAATTTTGTATCGATAAAAGACGTCATCCATAATCAGTCATTTTCTGAATTCACTTTATTAGTTGACCGCGAACAGTATGAGAACAGTAATGATAGCTTTGCTTCAATAGACATAGGGAGGGCAGCTATGTATTATCAACTCTTTAATAGTGTGAAATTAGAAGATAATAAGGTTCTAGTATTCATTAAAAACGATTCCACAGGAAAAATATTCAAAACAGATGTTTATCCTGATGCATTAAATCATGGTGAATTTGAATAATATATAATTAATGTAGTGATTGAACTAACAAACTTAGAAGTTCTTATCATAGTTACTAACTATTATTTGGTATTTATCAATAACTCAAAAATCAGCTTATTTTATTTTAAGACGTTCCGAAAGCATGGCTCATTGCTATATTAGTTGTCAATTTGTTTACTGTCTCCTGCAAGAAAGATGATTGGGTTAATAAACCCAAATATTAATATTATAAAGAACATATAAAAAGATATTTCATATCCCCCTAAACCAAGCTCATCGACGATAATTGCATCATAATATAACAATTGCGCTGATGCTATTACTGATAGTATTGATAGCTTAAATTATATATTTATTGACATAGAAAAAATTGGGTTAGTTAAATTGCCACTTTTCCTCATGCCAATTCAATAACTACTACGTTAATAAAATTTATATAAGTATTATTAGAAAATAGCGGTTTACTAATATACCATAAAATCCCTTATGATGAATCATAAAATTATATATGATTATTGTTAGTCTTAAAAACTATATAGTATAACGCTAAAGATTGCTTAGCAGTTTCACATATTGGAATTGTTCGGTAGTAATGCTATAATTATACAAAAAAATTAACAAAGGTGTGATGATACTTGTCTTGGGGTATTGTTATCTTTATTGCTATTGTATATGCTCCAATTTTTTATCGTATAAATAGGCGGATAAACCAATTGGAAGATGAAGTAAGGCGTTTAAAAGATTCAAACAATTAACATATATATTTCAAGTTTGTTTGGGCATACTCTCATACTCATATAGAAGAAGTAAAGGAAGAAATGAACGGACATGTACGGGGTTTTAAATTAAGTTTTTTTAATCTATTTGTCTAATGGTTCTTGTGTCACTCGTTCTTTCTATGTTTATGATCGGAAAACTAACTTTTAGAGAACGATACAACAATAGCAAAAACCTCTTGGCTTTTATAAATGAAGATAACAAAATAATTGTTCTTTTATATATAGGTGGGGTAAATTCCCCACCTATTGTTATTCTTAATCATGAATATGAAGAAAGATTTCATTGTTGTTCGGTCGTTAAATATTCAATCGCTTTCACATTTTGCTTTAAGCTCAGTTCTAACTTTTCAATTTCTATCTCATTAAGTACATTGGGATTTTTCGCAAAATTCGCTAACTTATCTATTTCTGCTATGATGTCATTAAACGTCCCTTGCATATAATTGTGGAATTGTCCTTTTACTTGCATCTTCCATGCTCCCTCCAAAAAAAATATGGTCGATTTACCGTTTAACATATGATTCGACTAATATTTTGCAGTTTGTGGGGGTAGCACCAAGAAATCTTTAATAAGTCTGCTTTCGCATTAATTGTTGTTATTAGTATTAAGAGGTATACACTTACACAACTAAATTTCGTGTAGTCTTTTCTAACAATATAAAACACTTTTTATAGTACTAATTTGAAAACAACCTTTAGTAACGTGTGTTCAGTAAATCTCGATACTACACTTAGTTTAAAGCTGGAAATAATAAAACCATCTCAATATGATCATTTGCTAAGTCAAATTTATTAAATTTCATTTTCATTCCATCATCATCTATCTGTAATTCGTTAAAGTTAACATTTATAAGCTTCTGTGAAGGCTGAATGGTAATCCAATCTGGTATAGGATAATGATTACTAATATATTTTAATATAGCAGATACTGGTATTTGAAGGTTCCCAACTGACATCGATTGTTGTTGTAAAACAATCGTACCATCTTCCTGCAGATCAGGAATAAAGTCCATTACCATATTTATTTTATTCCCAAACATTGAAACTGTTCCTATAAGCTCAACAGTTTCTCCTAGAATCACTTCGTATTCAATTGGTTGATCTTTCGATTGTTTTTTAATATTATAATTGATTAATTCATTAAGTTCTTGTTTGTTCGTTCTTATCAAAAATTCTGAATATTCATTATCTGTTGTAGATCGTTCTTCTAATCGGACATGATCATCCGACTGCATGATTAAATAACTAACATAAAAAACAACAATTATATTTATTGTCAATAGTCCTAAAAAAAGCCACTTCCAATATTGTTCTTTCATCATAATCCCTACTTAATTAAATTTTAGCTTAAAAACTCCTTTGAAATTGTTGGTAGCGTTGTTTCAAGCTATCATACACTCTTTCTGCAATTAGTTGATAACCCAATGTATTGGGATGAAAATAATCGTTATTTAGTAACGCTTTCGTATTCTTTTCAAATAAATCTCCAATTTCCACAAAAAGGGTCTGTTTGTGGCTCAAAGCAATTTGTTTGCTTACTTCATCCCATTTTCGCATAATTATATTTATTTCTTCCAAATTATCAAACCAAACACTAAATGGATTATACAATCCAATGATAACGATAATGCAAAAGGGGTTTTCACTTCTTATAGCTGCTAATATTTCGCCTATATTTTTTTCATAGTTTTGTTGTTGCTTATCGAACATTGGAATTGTTAGCTCGAAATAGTTATCACGAACCACCTTCATAATATCATTGCCACCTATCGTAGCTACGACTATATCTGCATTCTTTAAGGAGTGAATAATTTCATTTTGTTTAACGAGCTCTAATAATTGCGAACTACGCAAACCTCGTTTACCGAAATTATTCATTGTAACTTTATGTACATAACTTTCCTTTATCAATAACTCCTTCAAAAAGCCAGGATACCCACCCATTCCAGAGCTATCTCCAACACCTTTTGTTATAGAATCCCCAAGTGCAACGAGAGAAACAACGCCACTTGACGCGTCTTTTACTCGTTTTGCTTCATGTTTTATTACATCTGCTTCACTCATCTCTGCATAGGCATGATGATTTACCAATAAGATGCAGCAACTAATACATACTATCCAAAACCTGATTTTCATGACAACACCCTCAAGCTTTACGATATAGGTTAAGTATCATTAGTTTGTGACTTGTAATTTGTAACATGTAGCATTCATATGAAAAATTATTGGTAATTTAGGAACACAGTGAGGTCTTAATTATTTTGACATAGACAAGATAAATTCCTTCTTTTTCTAAATATAACCTAAATTTTTCATCCCTATATTGTATGTTAATCAAAAACGTCGATGACTCATAAAATGAACCACCGACGTTGTGTTAATATTTACTAAATCACCATTAATCTATTGCAGCAATTTAATATGCGAAACGATTTCGTCATATGGTGTATCTGTTACTCCTGAATAATACTTAATAATTGTACCGGTTTGATCAACTAAATAAAAGTCGGTACCATGTATAACTTGATCTTCATTTTTCGGCTTTTGGACAATTGTCTTAAAGTTACTTGTTGCAAACTCCTCGATAAAACCTTGCTCATATCCAGTTAAAAAATGCCAGTTGTCAAAATTCGCATCAAACTTCGTCCCATATTCCTCTAGTATTTCTGGGGCATCCACTTCAGGGTCTACGCTAAAGGATACGAATTCAATGCCTTCTATTCCTTCCTCTTCTAACATACGTTGTAATCTTGCCATATTTGCAGTCATCGGAGAACATACTGTCGTACAATTAGTAAAAATAAAATCGGCTACCCATACTTTTCCTTCTAAGTCGTTAAGCCCAAATGGCTCACTGTTTTGGTCAGTAAAAGTAAAGTCTTCAACAGGATATTGCACCTGATTCGGAATTGCAGCCTTATCTGATTCAGTATTTCCGCATCCAGCTAGGATAAATAATAAAGACATTGTGATAAAAACAAGATATTTTTTTGTCATACGATCGATTCCTTTCTTCGCATTAACTGTCAAAGATACCCATCTTATACAGTCAATTTTTTCAACCATTAATGATTATAATAGAAAAATACACCACACTCCAACATTAAAGATAGTATATTGCACTATTCATCGTAAAGAAAGAAATGTCACAGACATTAAATTGTCACAATTAACGTCGTCGTTTATTTTTTGCTTTTAATAATCGCTCTAGCCGAGCCTCATGATCATCGGTTTGATCAACTTTACTGTTCGACTTAATATCACCATTATTTTTGAGAATCTTATTTTCCTTTTGCTTAACAGCAGAAATAGGCTTGTTACTAACATTCTTTGTTACTGTTCCATCTTTAGTCATATTCTTATTCGCTACTCGATGGCTACGTTGTGTAGATACCTTTTTCTTTTCTTGTAATCTTCCGAACGTTTTTTCTATTTTTTCATTTTGGACAGCAGCTTCATGTTGTTGTTTTGAGCGCATGGTAGCTACTTTGGCAATAAACGGCTGTATCCCAAATCTTCTTATAGCAATTTCTAATATAAAAAGGAAGAAGGCTAGTAACAGTAATAGTTCTTCAATTGTTTGCTTTTTCACATTTTTATTAGTTAACTCTCGAAATGCTTGTTCAGGACTCTCTAATAGCTTACCATTCCCAACCGTTACAATGTCTTGAAGTAATGGATCATTTTCTTTTTTTACTTCAAACTCTTTTGAATATGGAACTACTATAGCTTTGTTAAAAGTACTCTTAATTTCTTCTCCTTCACGCTTCATTAATTGCAAATAATGAATTCCAGGTTCAGCAGCAAAGCTCATTTCATACTTTCCTGGAGCTATACTCCGTAACTCTGCATCAACCTCTGAACCACGGTCGTCCACAAGCTTGCTCTCTAATGGCATTAAATCTGTGTCGGCTGATTCAATCGTTAGTACTACTTCTTTGCCATTTGTAGTTTGAACAACATCATACGCATCCTGTTGAAATGTAGGTAACGTCCACGTAATTAGATCATTCCACATAACAGGCCACTCATTCCATGCTGGCCAAGCTCCTGCCCATTCACCTTTTAGATCAGACGTCCAAGCTATTGTTTTACCTAAACCGGATTTCCAACGAGTTAGCACTGGGTCACCCTTTTCAGATGTAAGAACTGTTTCAGCCCTTCCCTTTTCTGTCGTCGCAATATAAGCATTCATTTTCGGAATGCCCTCGCCAAACAATTGCGATACACTTGTACCTGCAATTGGTGTAGGATAAAAAGGATTATCTTCAATGTATGTTCTAGTAGTCAAAGCCGTTTCTCTAGACAATATACTAGGAATTGTTGAGGCATCAGCAACATCGTAGAAACGCCCATTTCCTTCCATTGCTAGAGATTCAAGTAATCTTCGGTCTGCATCTGAGCCAATTGCAACAGTCGAAATCGTAATATTGTCATTTAATCCATCAGATATTAATGAGTTATAGTCAGCATTCGTTGCAGATTGACCGTCTGTTAATAAAATGATGTGTTTTCGTTTTAACTCTAGAGGAGTTAATTGTTCATACGCTTGCTGTAAAGCGGGAAAAATAGCTGTCCCTCCACCTTCCTGAATTGAACGAATACTATCTACTACCTCTTGTTTATCATCTAGAGGTGCAGTTTCAACAATTTGCCATGGTTTGTCGTCAAAAGCGATAAAACCAAGAGTATCTTTATCTCTTAATAATTCAACCGTACGTGCAGCAGCTTCTTTAGCAAGGTCCATTTTATAACCTGCCATACTTCCTGAACGATCTAACACAATGACCATTCCTAAGGACGGCATTTCTTGTTTACCTTTAAGCTCCATATCCACAGGAAGAATATCCTCAATCGGTGTTTTAAAATATCCACCAAGACCGAAGCTTTCCATACCACCTGTCATGATGAAACCTACACCGAAATCATTTACAGCCGTTTTAATCATTTCCATTTGTGATTGGCTGACCTTTGTAGCTGAAACATTAGCAAAGACGATTGAGTCATATTGTAGCAGAGCAGCAATATTGGTAGGCAATAACTCTGGTTTAATTTTTTCTATATTCAAGCTCGCTGAATTAATCGCGTTTGCTAAATTATCCCCATCACCTTCGTTGCCTTCAACGATCAAAATAGTTGGTGTCCCTTTTACTGTAGCAACAGCATGGGCAGCATTATTTTGTTGTACTTCATCACCTTCTGCAATGATTTCTGCTTTATATGAATGTAATGTAGTAGAATCTACAATATGAGAAAAGGAATAACTGTTTCTTCCTTGCTTTACATCAATCTTTTCACTAATAATTTGTTCATTATTTTTTGTGATTTGAAGAGTAGCGTTCATATCTTGATTACTTTCAATATCTATACTAAGCTTGGCTTGTTCCCCTACATATAATGTAGATGGTACTTCAAGGCTTTCTATCGCTACATCAGTTTTAGTTGTAGGTGCAAATGGCATTACATCAATTTCTATACCTTGTTGTGCTGCAAATTTTGTAGCCTGCAAAGCATCACCTACGTTTTCATTCCCATCTGTTAATACTACAACTCTACCTCCTGCATTCGACAGCATAGACGAAGCGAGTTGAATACCTTCTGCTAGATTTGTATAATTTGTCTTTTCCATAACAGGCAACTGCGTCGTATTCAGCGGTTTTGGTGATATGGAACGAACTACAGATGCATTATCAGCAACAGATACGATACCATAGCGGTCCTCTACTTCCTTCTTATCTACCGCATCTTCCACAGCCCCAACCATCTTGATTTCTTGTTGGCCGACACTTGCCGAACGGTCGACGACAAATACAGTCGTCACTCCATTAATTGGGTATAATATAGTTGGTACCGTCAATGCAAGGATTAATAATGTATATATGATCGATCTAAGCGTGATAACAGACACTTTTTCAATCTTACCTAGCTGTGTTTTGTCTTTCGCAAAGAACACAATCGTCATAATTGCAGGTATAAATAGTAAGAGCAGGAGAGGATACTTAAGCTCTAATCCCACGTCGGTACACCTCCCATTCCACAATTAATATCATAGTGGCAATTAATATAAACCAGTATGAAGCGACATTATGCCGTTTGCTTGTATTGTTTTCAGCTTTAGAGTCAGATTCAGCTAAGACAAAACTTTCTGAAGACACCATCTTCTTTTCACTTTCCTCTAAGATGACTGCAAATAACTTTTCCTTCTGTCCATCTTCACCGCGTTCAATAAACCTATAAATTCCAGGTTCATTTGGAACTGCTAAAACCCCATCATCCATAGTCATTTCCTTCACTACTTCATAATCTTCATTAAGAATAGAACGACTTGACGCATCCGTCGATAAAGAAACGTCTCTTACCTCACCAGGAGAAAAATAACCTAGTTGAGAATTCTGCTCAGTTAAATAAGTGACCGCATTATATAAAAAGATCGGAAAACTTGCATGTAGAGGCCAATCTGAATCTTCGATATCCATGGACAAGAAAATTATAGGATGTCCTTCATATGTGCCCTTACTAATAAGATCCGTTTTACCACTAGATGCAATTGTAGATAGTTCTAAACCTTCAAGTGGGTACGCATTTTGAACGTAAATATTATTCATGTTAACAAATTGAAATAACGGATCATTACTCTTCACTTCAATTGCTTGTTCAAGTTGTACTTTTTCTTTTACTTCATAAGAACCACCTAAGGTAGGTGACAGAATCATTAACGGACCATCGGGCCATTTGTCTTCAGGTAAATTACTTACGATATAAACTCCTTCGTCACTGTCTGTGAGGTCATCAACACTGTCTGCTTGAACTACTTCTTTACTCATATTGACGAGTGCTTTAGATATAAATGGACTCACATTACCTATTAGATTGACGGTTGGGTCATCATTTATATTCATAAAAGCAACACTGCTATTATCGAGCTGATAATCATCATTTACATGAATTGTTGCTTTGTAATAATCGTATTCAGGCAGTTGAGGAATTTGAATATCACGTATTGTTTTAGGCTCAATTTCTTCCTTTGATGTATGCAATTGCTTACCATTCGACTCAATATTTATTGTAAATATTACCTTGCTCGCTGAATCATTTGCTACAGACGCAACTGCCCTTATCTCATCACCAATTTCACCGACACCGAAGGATCTTAAAGAAATATTATTTGTTGAAGTACCGATGTTATTTACGACAATCCTCTCGTCAACAAACATTGTAGCTATGTCTTCCTCCATAACCGAATCAGAAAAAACTTGGATTTCACCTGTATCATCTGCTAATAACGCAGCTCCATATTGAATTGCTTCAGCAATGTTAGCATTCTCATAAGACAATTGTAAATCACTGATCACTTTACGGATGTTTTGCTTATTCGGATCTTGTGATAATAATATTTCCGGCTTCTTACCCGACCCAATAATTGTGACTTTTTGAGCTTGTAATTTATCTATCATTTTTGCAATCTCATTTTTTGCTATATCAATACGTCTTTCTTCTTTTTCTTTAGCACTCATTGATGCTGATGTGTCTACCACGATAACAATGTGATCCCCTTCAATTGCTGAATCATTAAAATACGGTTGGGCTAAAGCGATAATAATCATGGAAAGGATTAGCAGTTGTAAGTATAGCAGGATGTGACGCTGCAACCTCCTCCACCATTTAGATGCTTCCCACTCTTGCATCACTTGTTGCCATAACAGTGTCGATGGAATCACTTGCTGTTGATATTTTTTTCTAAATAAATAAAAAGCGATAACTACTAATAAAAAGATACTTAACAACAAATATGTTGGCGCTATTAATCCCATCTACTCACCTCACACAATCCAACCTTTTGGCATCAACGATTCAAAAATAATTTCTTCAATTGTTTCGTTTGTAGAACATCTTATAAAACCAATTCCACGATCAAAGCAAAATTGCTCTAGATCCTCAGTATGTTGGTTTACACGGTCCACATAATTTCTTTTAATTGAAGGTAACATTGAAACATTCATTTGTAGATTCATCTCACTATCTATTAATTTTAAATCACCTTGATAGTTTGGATTAGTTTCTTCTTCCGTTAATAATTGAATTACATATAATTCCTGTCTATTCGCCTGAATTTTTTTAAGAGCAGCCGTTATATCATCTAGTGGCTCTAAAAAGTCACTTATGATGATGCTCACACCTGATTTAGGAACGATGTTATTAGCAATACTTTGCGAAAATGTAGTTTGTTCTGATACACTATTTGTTAACTCACTTATATAAAAAGCAGCCTTGTTAGCATATGCTCTCCCTTTTTTATAAAAAAACGGAGAGTCCGTAGAACATACTGGAAAAATCCCAACTCTATCATCATGACTTAATGACATATATCCAAGTGTAGCTGCTAACCTTTTAGCCAAAAGCCATTTTTCGTCAATTAGATTCATTGATTTTGAACAATCTAAATATAAAGAAATAACTAATTCTTGTTCATCTAAAAATCTCTTAATATAATGCTTGTTTGTACGTGCATATATATTCCAATCAATTTGTCGCAAGTCATCACCTGGCTGATATTGACGATAATCCGAAAAGTCCAATGATTGCCCTTGTTTCATTGATCTTCTTGCTCCTTGTTGGAAGCCACGCTTTTGTCGTTTTGACTGAATTCGATACTTATTAAGACGAATTAATAAAGCACTGTCTAAAATTTTGGTCATTTTTTATTCACGCTTTGCTCAACAGTTGTAATTAATTCTTCAATGATGGTATCTGTACTAATGCCGGCAGCTTCACCTTCAAAATTTAAAAATAACCGATGCCGTAAAACAGCTTTCGCACACTTTTTAATATCTCCTTTTGAAAGATGAACTCTACTATTACTTAACGCATGCACTTTGCCGATTTGTATCATACTTTGTAACCCACGAGGCCCTGAGCCATAACGAACAAACTTTCTTATCATCTCTGGTGAAGATTCATTCGTAGGATGGCTTGCAACGATGATATTGGTTGCGAATTCTAACACATCGTCACTAACGAGTATCTCTTTAGCAAGATTTTGGATTTCAACTATATCATCACGGTTGATCACTTTTTGTAATGATGGTGTTGTCGTTGTTGTTGTCTTTTTGATAATTTCCTTCAGTTGTTCTTTCGTAGGGTAATCGACGTTAATTTTCAATAAAAATCGATCCATTTGAGCTTCTGGTAATGGATACGTACCTTCAGTATCCAACGGGTTTTGGGTCGCAAGAACAAAAAAGGGCTCTGCTAATTTTTTCGTATCACCCATAACAGTTACTGTTTTTTCAGCCATGGCCTCAAGCAGAGAGCTTTGAGTCTTAGGTGTTGCACGGTTAATTTCATCAGCTAAGACAATATTCGCAAAGACTGGACCTTCGTGAAAAACAAAGTTTTGCTTTCCTTGCTCGTTAGGCTCTAACATCATTGTCCCAGTAATGTCAGAAGGCATTAAATCTGGAGTGAACTGTATTCTTGAAAAATCCAAGTTCATCACCTCAGAAATTGTTCGAATAAGCATCGTTTTTCCAAGTCCGGGTAACCCCTCTAACAATGCGTGTCCACCCGCAAAAATCGTCCATAATACTTGGTCAACCACGTCCTCTTGCCCTACTATAAATTTAGAAATCTCTAGTTTAGATTTTGATATCTTATCTGCAACTGCTTGTAATTGTTGCTCTTTTTGTGCTAATTCTACCACGATTTTACTCCCCCCCTGGATCTATTTCTGTGAAATAATCCTTCACAACTTCTTCTAAATACGATGGTAAATCTGAGCGATCAATACTCTCTCTATATGCTTGTGCATATTCTCCATACACTTCCTCATACGGACGTAACGTACCATTTAAAATTGGGCCCTGACCCTCAGACTGTTCACTACTACCTTTACCTAATTCGCTAAAGTCATTCTCAATCGTATTAGTACTGTTCAAATACTCAGGTATTGTTAGTTCACGAGATCCTTGACCAAATCCAGCTCCAGATCCACCTGCACCTGAGCCTGTTCCACCTGAGCCTGAACCTGAACCTGAGCCTGAACCTGATCCCGAACCTGAGCCTGAGCCTGAACCTGAGCCTGAACCTGAGCCTGAACCTGAGCCTGAACCTGAGCCTGAGCCTGAACCTGATCCCGAGCCGTTCCCTTGATTATTACCTGATTGTGATTGGTTGCTACTGTTCGTTCCACTTTGGCTATTTGTTGCTGTCGTTGAAGCACTGTTATTTTGTTGTAAGGCCAGTTGTGAAGGTGTCCCTAAACCAGCATTAGCCATTTGCTGTTGTAGTGATGCTGACGTCTGTTGTAGGTGTTGTTGTAGCTCATCAAGCTCTTGCAGTGAGTTAGCTTCAGCAAATGCATCATTTAATTGCTGTTCAAGGTTTGCCAATAATTCATTTAGTTGTTCTGCCGAAAGCTGTTCCAAGTCTGGCTGTTGCCCACTAGTTTCTGCAAGCACAGATTCTATTGCTTCTCTATCATTTTTAGGTAACCCGTTAAGGTCCTTCTTTAACTTTTCAAGCGCTTCTTGTAATTTTTGTTGATTTTGCTCAGAAATAGCAGCAGACAATTGGTTCAAGCTAGATTGATTTATATTTTGTTGAATCTTTTGTAATAACTGCTGTTGCTTTAAGGCTTTTTCTTTCTTATTCGCTAGCTTTGCTTCCTGGGCCTGTAAATCAGCTAGCAATTCCTTACTATCTTTCGGAGTTGACAGTTGTTTTTTTAGATCATCAACGTCTTTTGCTAACTTTTTATCATCTGGCTTGTTGATTTTTTCAATCTCTTTTTTTGTTTCTTTAGTTATTTGCTTATCGATCTGTTCAAGCTTTGCACTCTCCATGACATCATTAGGAAACATGAGTGATAATGTAGTACATACCGCCAACATTACCGAAATAACAATCTTCTTGCCATGAAATAAAGACAGTTTCCTCGTTTCTACTTGTTGATGTTCCTTTTTCATATGTGATAAAGTATCACGTCGTTGCAATTGACTAATAATCGATTCATCATTTATATACGACAAGGCTGTTTGCACACGATCTTCACCGACATATTCATCATAAAGTTCTGCTGCAACTTGATCTTTAGGTCTGTTTTTAACAGTTAATATAACTGATGTTATGATAGCAACAACACTTATGGCCAAAGCGATCATTATAGGGTGAAGTATTATGATAAACCTCGATGCGATAGCTAGGAAAAAGAATATACTAGCTACCGCGACAAACATATAATGAAGGTTGGTACTCACATGTTCCTTGAGCAATTTCTTTTTAAGAACTTTGAGAAAAGAAAAGAACTTCTGTTTTTCTTCCACTTTATCACCCTCTCTTCGGTTTCATTTTTGGGCGAAGCTTCTTAATGCTGATTAGTAAACATATAACAGTAATGATTAAATAGGAAAATGTAAAACTAAAAAATAATGAAAAATCAATATTTGTCATATCAGCAAATTCATTCGCTGCGTTCGGTTCAAGTTCAGCAAGGATCACCGCAAATGGGTTAAACATTCCACATATATATGCAACAACATTTGTTGGTTGAGGATTGGCATTATATGAATATCCAGTCATTTGAAAAGAAAATAACATAATCGCTGCTGTACCAGCTGTAAGAAATAACATAACACCATACGTAACAATCATTGATACGATTGTTTTGCGAATAAGTGTAGAACATAAAATACCTATACTCCCTACAGTTACTATCGTTAGTAAATAAATGACAAATACTGATAGTAACGTGTTCGGTGACACCCCACCAAATAGGAACACGATACTATATAATGGCAGTGATGAAAATATGATTAAGAACAAGTATGCTAATGAAGAAACTAGCTTACTAACGATAATGCTTGTTGAAGATTGCTGTGTCGTTAACAGAATGTTTAATGTTTGTCTTTCACGTTCACCACTAATGGTACCTGCCGTTAACCCGGGGGTCATAAATAATATGAGCCCCAATTGTAGAACTGAGATGATCATAAACATTTCTTGACTTTCATTCGGTTTAACAATTCCGCCTGGAGAGTTTGAACTATCTAAATAAATATATCCTAGAGCAATCCCTCCTAAAACTAACAGATAGAATAAAATGCCAAGGAAGCTTTTAAATGAGCGGAAACGGAGTTTAATTTCCTTATTTAACACTGGATTGATTAATAGGCTTCTCATTGTCACTCTACCTCTCTCGTAATTTCTAGGAATATATCTTCCAGGTTCGAATCTTCTTCACTAAATGAAAGAATAAGAAGGTTCTCAGACAACGCTTTTTTTAATAAGTTCGTTTGTTCCTGATCATCCCCTGAAAAGGCAAATGATAACACATTTTCAAACCTTTCGTTCCTATGAAGATTTGTAACAAACTGTTGGTCTTCAAAAAACGTATAAGCTTTTGCCATATCATCAACTAATTTTACATTGATTACTTTATTTGCTTGTAATTGTTTTTGTATTTCAGCCACTGACCCTGTCGCTACAAGCTTCCCACTGTCAATTACTCCAATTTCATCACACATCTCAGCAAGCTCTGGTAAAATGTGAGAAGAAATAATAATCGTTTTACCCATGTTCTTTAGCTCTTTTAAAATCTCACGCATTTCAATTCTTGCACGGGGGTCTAACCCTGATGCAGGTTCATCCAAAATTAGCAATTTAGGATCATGAATTAAAGCTCGGGCGAGGCAAAGCCTTTGTTTCATCCCTCTTGATAGCACATCCACATACGAATCCTTTTTATGTGATAAATTGACCAGTTCTAATAGCTGTGGTATGAGCACGTTTCTTTCACGTTCTGGAATACCATAACTAACACCATAAAAATGTAAATATTCGATTGTTTTGAATTGATCATAGACCCCAAAAAAGTCTGGCATATACCCTATTGACTTTCTAACATTTTTTGGCTCCTTCGTCACGTCATAACCGTTTACATATGCTGTTCCAGACGTTGGTGCCATTAATGTTGCCAAAATCGAAAAAGTAGTTGATTTACCAGCACCGTTGTGGCCTACAAAGCCAAACACACTACCTTCTTTTACATTGAGGTTTAATGAATCAAGTGCGGTAAAGGAACCATATCTTTTCGTTAAGTTAATTGTTTCTATCATTTGATTTCCCCCTCAACTGAAATAGTAGGCACACGAATATCTTGATGGTCCGATACTTCTAATTTTATAGTAATTATGCCATTTTCATTAACAAACTCATTGACATTTTCTTTAAAGTTAAAGAGCTGTTTACCCGACAATTCAACCGATTCACCCGTAACGTTATTCAATAAGCTATATGATCCAGCTGCTTCACGATTTAAGCTAATTTTCAAATTGGAAAGTGATGAATCTTTTGCTGTTATGGATGAAGGAATTTGATAAGATATCAAATATTTACCTTTCTCCATATAAATCCAGTCTTCACCGTACTCCAAGCCATTGTCAACTACTCGACCATTTTGTCCCTCCTCAACTGAGACACTTGGTATAATAGTTCCTTCAGGTAGCAAAAATTCTCCTACACCTACAGTATTTATTTCTACATTTTGCATTAATAGGTTCAATGCATTATTAACTGTTTTTTTATCCTTTATTGATATATCAGTAATTGAATCGTTTGTAAAAGCGACTAGAAGAGGCTGATTATGTTTTCCTAAAGAGTATCTATCACTTATGGCTGTTGATAATAAACGATATTTTCTCCAATTTTCTAAATCATTCTTTTCTATTTGCCCACCCCAAACGTCCATTCCTGGAAAGGCAGACAATGCAGCAGAATGTGTTGGACCAGCTACTATGTTAGCCAAATTATTTGATTTTATATCCAGTGATATATCCGTTGTGGTACCTCGCTTAATATTTCCTAGATCATAAGCATGGCTACCAGCGACTAAATACACTTCCTGCAAATCCAAATCTAATTGGTTGTTTAATGACCCTACTAATTTCCCATTTTCTACTTGAAGCTTCACATCAATTTTGCCTATAGGCTCATTTGTGATATTTCCCGTCGCTGAGCGTAAAGACCAATATTCAACGTCATTATAAGTAAGTGCTGTCTTACCTTGACTACTTTCAACCATAGCAAAATTTTCAATTACATCAATTGAGTCAGAATAACGGTTTAATATTGGAATAGGTTGATACGATTCAGACTTTGAAGTAAGGGTATAATCACCACCATTGTTGGATAAGAATGTAACAACTCCTAATCCATTACCAACACCTTGTTCATCGATAGCTAATATACTTACCTCATTTGCTTTTACACTACCTAAACGATCCTTCGCTCCGACGAAAAATATTGACACAGTCACTAGAATAGAAATTGTTGGAATGATAATCCAAGCTTTTTCCCGTTGATCAACTTTTCGTAGAATAATATATAGAACAGGGATGATTACTAATAAGTAGATTGCAAAAGTAAGTATCAATAGATTTAACGGTATAACTGATGAATGGAATATTTCTGCAATTTCTGATAAATCATAATGGAAATAGTTTTTATCATAATTCTTTTCTACAAGCTTTGCAAAAACATCATCCCACCAATTTGCATATCCACTCCAATTACTTAAACTTTCTGCTCCTATGTTAAAAGTAAATTGAGTTATTTCACCACTACCAACATCTTTATTTAAAGTGATAGGTAACGAGTTATCAGAAAATACTACCTTCGTTTTATCTACTAAATCTCCAGTCATAATAGGAATATTCGTTAATGTCGGCAAATCATCTCCACTATATTGCTGTAAAAAAGCAAACTGATCAATAAATTGTTCATTCGTAACTTGAAGTGGTAATAAATTACCTACTTCCCCTAGCTGGGTGGCTATATTCGGTCCACTCCCAATAATTAAATGTCCCCCACTATTCACCCAATCTTTTATAGCCTGTTGCCTTTGTGTTGATAAAGACGTCACTTGATAATCATTAATAACGAGTACATCAAACACTTGTAAGCCTAGCGCTTCATTAGGTAGTTCATCTTGTTGTATATTCAGTACCTCTACAACTTCACCATTATACTTTGTAAGCTTTAAAAAATTCAGTGAGTCCGGAGAGTCAGATAACACACCTAAAACTAAACGACTTTCATTTAAATTGATCGGTGAAAGATTTTTATTACCAATTAACTCAATTTCTTTGTTATCTTCCCAGCTTCCCTCATAAAACTTAATTAATGATTCTTTATTTGAGGTTTGCATACGTACTAAATTTTCCTCAAGTCCTGAAACTGAAGTTTGAATTTTTTTTGTTTCACCTTTCGCAAGCTCTACATGGATAACAGTATTACCGACTTTACGGTTTGTTCCTGATACGATTACTAAATCTCCGCTTATGGTTTTATCATTTTCGTTTGATAACGTAATGGTTACAGGAAAGCCTCGTCCCCTTTGAATTTTCTTGTCAAAACCATAAGAAACATCTACCTTTAAATTGTTAGCGGCTAAAGCTGTTTCTGTAAATAAGATACTGCCTACTAGCAATAATAGTAATACTAATATATATCGCTTCATCTTCAATGCTTCCCTCTCCTTAACAAAATCTAAGTTCTCTTTTTGTATTTTCTGTATTACTACTCATAGTACAGTGATATTATATCTAATATCATTATCTTTGTGAAGTACATAGCTAAAGTTTTTTCAATCCTACAAAATATTAAACGACATCTATGCACAAAAAGTTACATAATAAATATAATAGCTACCACTGTTTTTCCATATTTTCGTGTTTAATGTTACTAGGTAATTCTTAAGTTTTTGATTACATAAAAATGAAGAATTTATGAAGATATATTTTAAATGATGGAGGTTTCATTCTGAGACAAATTCGGGATAATTTACATCATGCAATCATACGTATTATTAACCCCTTGTTATTACAGCAAATAACCCCATTCTATATTGCAAGACGGGGTTTGCTAAATTACCGTACCGATAAACTCTAGTAACTTTCATTTTATTTTTTTATGTGAAGCAATTCTTTTACACTTTTCGATATTAGTTTACAATCGGTAAAAATAAGCTAAACGTAGTCCCTTTATTCTTTACACTTTCCACTATAATTTTCCCTTTCATTTGTTCAATAATTTGATAACATACCATTAGACCAATACCTGTGCCCTTTTCTTTCAACGAATAAAAAGGTGTGCCTAAGCGATCAAGCTCATCCTGAGTCATCCCAATGCCAGAGTCGGTAATCTCAATCCGTACATATGAAGTATCTTTTACACACGTGACTGATAACTCTCCCTCTGCTTTCATTGCTTCGATGCCATTTTTCATAATATTTAGCAACACTTGTTTCAGCTCTCCTTTATTTCCTTTTACGTAAAGCCCTTCTTCTACATGTTCTATAATCGAGATATTATTTTTCATTAGAGCATATGAGTTCACAATATCAGTAACATTTTTAACAATGTCACTACAATTCACTTCTTCACATTCACCTACATCTGGTTTAGCAAGAGACAAATAGTCATTAATAATCGTTTCTGCCCTGTTTAACTCATTTATCATTAAATGGATAAACTCTCTTTCTTGACTCTTAATATTTTCATTGGCGAGGAAAATCTGAAGAAAACCTTTTACTACCGTCATCGGGTTTCTAATTTCATGAGCGACTGATGCAGCCATTTGACCAATTGCATTCATTTTTTCAGCTCTTTGTAGTTCCTTCTGGAGCTTCGTTTGATGAATAATTTCATCAATTTCTCCTATCGCTTTTTCAAACCCATGCAACTGTCGATTAGCATAATTTCTTTTCCCAAAATGCTCTGCTGTTACTTGAACACGTTCAAATATAGTTCGTAAATAACCAACCATGCTATTAAATTCATCTTTTAAATATCCTAATTCAGAAGTATCTACATATGATAGTTTCACATCAAAATTACCTCTACTAACTTGGTAAACCCCTTCAAACAGCTGTTTTAAAGGATCCATCATCTTTGAAAAACCCCACTGCTGAATCTTTAAGATGATACTAAATAAAATAACAAAACTGATAAATAAAGATATAAGTAAATTCCTCAAGTCCTCTCGAATCTCTGTAGCGTCTATATCTATAGCTAACACAGCAATTATATTCCCCTCATCGTCGACAATTGGTGTAAAAGCAGTGATCCATAACCCCATTTGATCTTTATATAAGCCTGTTGCAGCACTTTTATTTTCGACTATTGCTGAGGTAAATGCATTCGTATATTCCTTATTATTATGTATATGATGTTCGAGCTCTCGTTCACCCTGTATATTATGTTCTGAATCTACAATGACATGATAGCTATTGTTATTGTTACGATCAAAATCTAACAGATAAGCTCTTGAATACATGGAATAGTTTTCATGAATATGATTTAAGAGGTCAATAATGTGAGTTCTTGAAGGGGAATTTAACTCTTGGTTACTCTTAATTGTAGTAACATCCTCTAGTACCAATATTTCCTTCCATAAATTAGTTAAATTTATTGCACTTTCAGACAACAATTGTATCGTTGCGTTTTTCTGTATTTGGTAGCTGATTACCGCTGTTGCGATCCCTAAAAAAATGACAAAAACTGATGAAAAGATTAGTGTTTTTTTAAAAAAACTCAATCGATGGAATTTATGTATCATCAGGACATCCTTTACAAGTTATTGTATAGAGTTTTTTTCAACTTCTGCCTCATAAATTCCTCTTTTTCATACTATTATTTACAAAAAAACTACCTAATTAATATAATTACCAATACTTAAACCGAAAGACACTATAAAAAATAAAGATTGATATTACCAAAATAAGATGTAGATAAGATGTAGACAACTGGCAGTTGCACAATTAAGACATCAAGCATTCACGAAATATAAGAGAAACTAAATAAGTTTAATGAAAGGAATGACTTAGTGATGTCTGATTGTCCATGTAAAGGAAAAGGAAACAATGAATTATTTTGTCGTTGTGAAAATACATCTATCTCTTTTAGTGGTGATGGGGTGGGAATACCTGTACCTACACATTTGTAACTTTAACAACAGATACTATATTGGTCAGTGAGAAGAATTGGATTGCAAAGGTTGATTCAATGGTTGATATACTCGTTGATGTGGTTGAGGATATACCAAATCCTACCAACTTATTTTATATAGTAGAACGTATTACTGAAAGTACTACAAAAACTCTTTGTATATATAACGTCACTGATGATAGGGCTAATCAGCAATATACATTAACTCCTAATAATACAGTCTGTGATGAGCCAGGAACAGGATGCCATAAGTACAGATTAAATGTCATCCCAAGTAGTCCACTCCAACAAGGAGTAACGCTTGCTTTCAATTGCAGATGCATCAACGTAACTACATTTCAAAAAGGGTAAACAAACATAAGAAATGCCCTACTCTATTCAAAAGAGTGGGGCGTTTCCATGTCATCATGCCACAGTGTATTACATTTTATGTATTCTTGATTTGTTCGCCATCTAATATTGCTTTTACACCCGATGGAAAACATGCCTATGTGACTAACTCAGGTGTTGATGGTGGTGGTAACACTATTTCAGTCATTGATGTGAAAACCCATAGTGTCATTGCAACGATTCTCGTTGGAGACAACCCTTCTATTATTGCTTTCACATTCGACGGAAAATTTGCTTATGTGCTTGGAGGATAGTGGGCATTATGCCCAATATATACATAAAAAAAGAACTAACAACGTCTGATTAATAGCTCTAAAATGCATAAAAAAAGAGGGTATTTGCTCGAATAATGAACAGCATATCCTCTTATTAGTTTAATCTATTTAAAAATATTACCCAGTTATTTCAAAACTAAATAAAATTTCATGTAAACTTCTCTTAATTGTACTAACACATTTGTCTTTCCAATGTTTTGTTAGTCATTCACTCAATGAATAAAACGTAATATATTTCTCTGTTGAATTATCAATGTTTAAATTTTTTACATCAACGCATTTAATTTACTCAGCAAAATACATAATACTCATAGCACCTGCTCCAGTGTGGAGTGAAATAACAGGGGTTGTATCTACAATTTCAATTTCTTCATACCCGGAGGCATGACTAATAGCTTCTTTTAATTTTCCTGCTAGATCACGTGCATCTGCATGTGCTATACCTACTGCTTTTATGACTTTGCCCTCAACATCCTTAACAAATTGTTTAGTTAAATACTTCACTATTTGCGATTGACTCCTAACTTTACCTACCGGTGTAATACTTCCACCTTCAAGTGAAGATATCGGCTTTATGTTCAGTAAAGAGCCAATAAACGCTTTCCCTTTGCCAATTCTGCCACCCTTTACTAAATTTTCAAGTGTATCAACAGTAAGATATAAAAAACTATTGTTACGAATCTCTGCTAACCTATTCACAATATCATCTACACTTTTACCGTCTAAAGCCATCTTTGCAGCTTCTAACACTTGAAAACTTAAAGCTTTAGAAAGGAACCTCGAATCGACGACAGTCACATTGGCTTTTGATATTTCTGCAGCAGTTTCTGCAGATGCAACAGTACCACTCATACCACCTGTCATATGGATAGAAATCACATCATACCCTTCTTCATCTAATCTGTCATATAATTCAACAAATTGTCCTGTAGATGGCTGTGAGCTTTTCGGTAGATGGACAGCTTGTTTCATTTTATTTAGAAATTCACTAGGTGAAATGTCAATTCTGTCAAGAAAAGATTTCCCCTCTATTGTGATCATTAACGGTACCATTTCAATGCCATACTTTTGTAAAACCTCATCTGAAACATCAATTGTGGAATCAGTCACTATTTTTATTTTTCTCATCAACTTCACTTCCCAACATTTTTACGTCTGTTTCATTATACTTGTAAATATGGTCGATTGATAGGATTTTTAAAAAAATTGTCGAATTAGGGCGTGACTTAAACTAAGGCTCTTTTCGTAAAACTTTATTTTCACTTATATTAGAGTATCAGATATGTTTAATATGACTTTCATAGTCTATAGAGAAGAAAAGACACCGTGAACGATAGTTATATTCGTGTTAGCTTATATTTCGAAAAGCAACAATTAATGTGCACACGTCCTTAACAAATTATTTCTGATAGGTAGTAACTTATATAAAACTGATTCACTCTTGCTCAGTTAAACCATTTGTTAATGATGTTCCTTCATAAAACCGTAATAAATCCCCGTAGACAATGTTATCAGAGTACTCTAGCTCCTGCCTTGCTTTTTCTTCATAAGGCTCACACTTAGAGCTGTCCGTCTCTTCCCCTGTCTCTTTATCATAGCATGTAGATTTTGTATATACATAATCTTCAGTGATAAAGCTTCCATCTCTAAGCACAATAAAATCTAGTTTATCTTCTGAGAAAATATCAGATCCGAAGTGCACATCATCCTTCGTATCAACACCTAATAAATGTAGAAGTGTCGGCTTCACATCTAGTTGACCTGATACTTTAGAAATGACTTCTGGATTGTTGTCAGTCACACCTGGTATATGAATAATGAATGGAACCTTTTGTAATTGTACGACATCAAAAGGTGTGATATCTTCCTGTAAAAATTCTCCCATCGCTTTATTATGATTTTCTGAAATACCATAGTGGTCACCATAAAACACGAGAATTGAATTATCATATAAACCTTCTTGTTTTAATTGGTCTACAAAGCCTTTCAATGCTTCATCCATATATCTTACCGTTGGGAAATAACGATTAAGAGTGCGACTGTTTGACGTAAATTCATCTACCATTTTATCTTCTTCATCTAGCTCAAATGGGAAATGATTTGTTAACGTAATAAATTTTGTATAAAACGGTTGAGGTAATGATTTTAGCTTCTCAACAGATTGATCAAAAAACTCAATATCTTTTAATCCCCAACCAATTGAATTATCTTCGTTCACATCGTAATCTACCAATGAAAAGTAACGGTCATATCCAAGATTAGGATACATGACATCACGATTCCAAAAGCTCTTATTATTTGCATGAAACACTGCAGAATAATAATCTTTTTCTTTTAAGATTTCTGGGGTAGCACGGTACTCATTTTCCGCATTTGTGAAAAACACAGCACCTCTACCTAAAGGGTATAACGAGTTTTCAACTACAAATTCAGAATCAGATGTTTTTCCTTGACCTGTTTGATGATAAAAATTATTAAAATAATAACTTTCTCCAATGATGTCATTCAAAAACGGTGTAATTTCTTCCCCATTAATCGTTTCATCAATCACAAAGCTTTGCAAAGATTCCATTGAAACCATAATGACATTACGATTCTTTGCAATACCGAAAAGGTCTTCATCCGGCATTGTGTAATTCGCATTTAGAAAATTCTCTATTTCAACAAATTCACTACTATCCGCAAGTGCTCTTTGGGCTGATGTTTTAGACGTTAACACAAGATCATATAAGTGGTAATTGTATGACCCTATATTTTTCACAAGCATTTCACGATCAAATGTACGAGTTAACAACTGCGGACGTTCTGACTCTGCAAGTCCTAAGTTAAAAAATACCACTACCGTGACAACTAAAAAATAGCCTCTACGTTCTCTGTTTGTAAAAGTTGTTCGTGATGAAAGTTTATGACGATTTCGCATCATGAAATACAATACAACAATATCAACAAACATCAATATATCTGTAAAATGTAGTAGCTCAAAAATACTATTATCTAAATCTGCTAAATTATTAGTTTGAAAAAGTAAAGGTATTGTAATAAAATCGGTAAACTCTCGATAATACAACACATTTGCAAATAAAATAAAAGAAACTAAGAGACTCGTTATGATCAGGTACCTATTACGATGTTTTTCTTTAATAAACATAGCAATCCCAAACAGAACGAGTAAAAAGCTTAATGGGTTAATAAAAAGAATAAATTCTTGTAACCAGGATTCAATTTTTATATCAAAACTAGTTTTATAGACAATATACGTTTTAATCCATAATAATAGTGTTGCTAGAAGTATTAAAGACATCTTAGACAATGATGATGTATTCATGTTTTACTCCTCCATAGTTTATAGCATTATTTGTTCAAAGGAATCATTAAGTACAATAATTCTTCTGATTCATACTATACAACCCAAATCTTAACTTTTTGATTAGATAAATATGAAGGATTTCTTAAGAAATAATAATCGTTCCTAACAACACGAAGAAAACATGAACTTTATAAATTAACTATTATTGTTACAAATTTATCATCTGCACTTGATTTTTTTATCAATTGCAGTAAACATCATTGAATTAGGTCCTTCAAATAAACTTTGTAAATGTTTTTACGAAATTACGACTGTAAAAAGAAGTCTTATATGATTAGCATCATAATATAGAAGAATAGATACCGCGAAGTATTAGTATTAAAATAATCATTAATGTGAAAACAGTCATGAATTAAAAGAGGCAACCAAAAAGGTGAAGCTTACATCCATTTATAGCCGATTCCCCAGACTGTTTGTAAATGATCATTGATTGGAAAGCCAGCTTTTTTGCATTTTTCTCTAATGTTTCTAATGTGTGAATCAACTGTCCTATCTTCAGTCTCAGAATCAAATTCCCATACTTGCTCTAAAAGGCTTTCTCGTGTTAATACTGCATTTTTGTTAACTAACAATATCCCAACCAGATCAAACTCTTTCGGTGTAAGCACAATACTCTCATTACCGTATGTCAACTGATGATTACTTTTGTCCCATGTAAGGCCATCAACTTCAATCTTGCTATTAGGACTGGTTCTACGCAAAATGGCTTCGATCCTTGCTAGCAAAACCGTTTCCTCGAATGGCTTTGTTATATAGTCATCTGCTCCAATTCTTAACCCTTTTACAATATCAGAGCTTTGCTCCTTTGCTGTGAGCATAATAATAGGCACATCAGAAAAGCTTCGAATCTCTTCAGCAGTTTCCCACCCATTCATTTCTGGCATCATAATATCTAAGATAACTAAATCTACTTTTTGCTGCACCAAATAGTTGATCGCATCTTCGCCTGAGCGAACGGTTTTACAGCTATAACCAGTTGGCTCCAAGTATAACTTAAGTAGCTGTAACATTCTCGGTTCATCATCTACTAGTAAAATGACAGGCATTAGTCAAAACATCCTCCTTATAACACAATCTTAAATATAGTCCCCTCACCTATCTTGCTCTGTACGTCTATTTCTCCACCGTGACTATTGACAATACCTTTGACTATCGACAATCCTAAACCTGTACCACCAGTTGATCTAGATCTAGATTTCTCTACTCGATACAGCCGATCCCAAATGAAAGGCAGTTCATTCGCTGGTATACCTTCACCTTCATCCTTTACTATAATAGTAAGTTTGCCGTCTTGTTTTTTAGCATTAATTTCTACAGTAGAGTGAGATGCCGAATGCTTTAAAGCATTATCTAATAAATTGCTTATCACTTGATCAAATCTGTTTGGATCAATGCTATTAGTAATTTTTTCTGGGCAAACAAGTTTTAAATGAATTTCTTTTTCACTGTATGCCGGCCTAAACTTCTCTACGATAGACAATAAAAATTGATGAATGTGAACAGCTTGTTGTTGAATCTTAAATACATTTTCATCAATTTGTGCTAAGTCGAATAAATCTTTTACTAAGCTAACCACATGCGTGGCTTCCTCCTCAATAATTTTCAAATAATCATTTCGCTCTTTTGAAGTGAGATTAGTTCGCTGTAAAATATCAGCATAGCCTTTAAGATAGGCTAACGGAGTCCTTAGTTCATGTGAAATACTTGATAGAAATTCATTTCGTTCTTTTTTTAAACGCTCTAGCCTATTAGACAGAACATGTATTGCTTTAGCTAATTCACCTAGTTCATCATCTCGATTCGTTTTTAAAAATACGTTATTTTGTCCAGTACTAATCTTTTCAGTCACTTCCTTCATATCTATTAGTGGTTTCGTTATAAAACGTGACAGAAAAAAGATTGTAGCAATGGATAATAACAAAGACAACATACCAATAAAGAGAAATTGATAAGTTAAACCGTTAATCATACTCCTTATAGGCTGTGTAGGTGAAAACATAAATACATACCCTTGACGTTGTCCGTCAAATACTACTGGATGAATCGTTGCTAGATACTCTTCTGTTTTCCACTTTTCTTCTAGCAACTCACCATCGTCAGGTACTATTTGCTCTTTACTTTTTTTTATCAACTCTTCTAGTTTAGGGTTAATTGTGTCAGACTGCTCTAAGATTTGAAACTGAGCATTTGTGATGACTACTGCACTAACAGCCTCCGACTCCATTAATGCAACATGTTTTATCGTTAACTCATCCATATTTTTTTCTAACACATCTCTATGACTTATACCTCTGCGAAATAAATCATCTGTCTCACTCTGAATTCGCTCATTCACTATACCGAAATATAGTAAGAAAAAAATCATAGACTCTATAAGTAATATAAAAATAAAAAAAAGAGCTCCTAATTTTATAGCTAATTTATTGATGAAACCAGCTCCTTTACAGGAAAATAGAAACAGACTGTTATTTTTGAGTTCATTCGCAACATAGAATACCCTTATACGATTTCGTTGTAAAATGTTCAGCATCGTCACAAAATTTACATAGAACTTATAACAGTCTGTTTTATTTTGGCTCTTGTCAAAACTTTGTTGCTATTGTTACCAAACTAGAACCACAATAATCAAATATATACAGTTGTCATCGTGTTACAGAAGAAAAGATGCCAAGCTGTTTATGCCCACGTATGTAAAGTTACAATTCATCCGATTAATTAGCTATTGAATCTTCCCTTCATTTACTAACATCTCCCAATTCTCTGCCCCATCGTTGGAATAAAATACATTCCCGTTGTAGGTTATAAAGGCTAACTCGTTGTCATTTTGAGGGTTGGTAGTAAAATACATGACTGCATCCTCATCCATGGAAGGCAACGTAATAATTTCTTCCGTATCATTATCGTAAGATTTCTTAATAAGATGAGGCTCACCATTATATCCACCATACCATAACGCTTTCTTCGACATGTAGATGGATGTACCTTGCATATTATCTGAAATTAATTCAAATGACTGACCTTTATTCGTTGAGAGGTAGATTCCTTCTTTAGCTGCTATAGCCACTTTATTTGAATCGGTTGGATGGACAGCAATATTTATAATATCTTTACTTAAACCTTCTGCGTCTATCTTCTCCCAGTTTTCCGTTAGGTCATCGCTTACATATAACTCACCAGCTTCTTCTAATAAATCGTTTGCTTTTGGGTTAGCAACAAAAATTGTTTGACTTTCGTATCCTACACCCATCACATGAAAATCAACAACTCCTTCTAAAGCTAATGTTTCTAATGTTTGACCATTATCTAAGCTACGCTTAATACCAAAAGGATTAACAAGATTTGAATTTCCAGCTGGATGTCCACTAGCGAAAAAACCTCCATCTACTGCGTTAAAGCCCATATAATCATGATTTTCAGCTACTGTTTTATACCATTGGCCATCTTCATACACTTTCAACCCATCATGTGCTGCAAAATAGATCGCATTTTGATTCCCAGCATATCCTAAACCGTGAACATGCTCTAATGTTCCGTTAAACGGCTCGAAAAAATTGTTATCTGTTATTTTGTTTTTTGATGTTTCAGCTTTGTCAGTTTGCTGATCTTTCTCGTTCTCTTCAGTCGAATCATTATCTGTTGCAATTTCAGTATTATTTTGTGCTGAGTCATTAGGTAGTGCTTCATTCTCATTCTGTCCACACCCAAATAATAATGAAGTAACTGTTAACAGTGCTATTGTTTGTAGTTTCCTTTTCATATACATTGTCACTCCTATAAATACAATATTTTCTCTTGGTCCCTATCGGAAACTTCGCAGCCATCGTTACAAAAATTAACAAGGTAAATGTTATGTTGCACAATTGATGAAGGTATGTCACCATGTTATAAATGGTCTTTTCGTGAACTTTGTCTTTTTTCACTTACGTTATAGTAACTGATGTGTTTTATATGACATTCAAAGTCTTTTGAATAAAAACACCCCAACGTGTTTAGCTCTCTTATTACGGAAAGCAACAATTAATGCAAAAAAACAGCCTTTATAATTAAACAACCAATAGTACGCGAAAAGCCTTTTCTTATTATAAATAGAAAATAAGGAGATTTTGTGCAGATGTTGAGTAATATAAGTAAAGAAGGAGGATAAAATGCTCATATAATGAACATGATACCCTCCTTTCATAATTGTATATATTAATACAAAAACATGCTTTCATCAAATATTACAAAAGATAAATCTCTTTATTCTACGTCGTATCCTTGATCTTCAACTGCTTCTTTCAATGCTGCTACTTTCACTTGAGCATCATCATATTCAACGTCAACTTTACCGTCTTGAAGAAATACCGTCACATTATCTACACCTTTAACTTCTGATAATGCTCCCTTTACTGCCTTTTCACAATGACCACATGTCATACCAGATACTTGTAATGTTGTTTTAACCATATATATCCACTCCTAGTATAATATTTTAGTGATGTTCAAAAAGTCTCGTTTTGAACATCATTATATTTTTACTCTCTTCAAACGAAGTGAGTTTGTCACAACTGATACTGAGCTAAATGCCATTGCTGCTCCAGCTACCCAAGGTGCTAATAAGCCGATGGCTGCAATTGGAATACCTGCTGAATTG